>DASWHT010000167.1:0-3017 GCA_036398075.1 Binatia bacterium
CGGCACCACCGAGAAAAATCTCAAATCGGCGGTGGAGGGAGAGACGTACGAATACACCGAGATGTATCCAGGTTTCGCGAAGACCGCGCGCCAAGAGGGTCTTAACGAACTAGCTGAGTGGTTTGAAACTTTAGCGAAAGCGGAAAAGTCCCATGCGGGACGTTTCAGCAAAGGCCTTAGCCAAATCGCGGGTAAGGAACCGGCGGAAGCCGGGAGTTGAGTAGCGCGCGTCAGTCCCGGGTCGAAATTTTTTTTCGACCCGGGACGGATGCAAGCTCTTAGGAATCCGAGGAGTGCCCCAGTGGGCAGCCAACCTTCATAAGATCCGATAAACCAAAAATATTTCAAAAATGGCCGCCAAATTCTGTACAATCGGCAAGCTTTTATCTTGCCAGCGCTGAAGTGAAATCCTCGCAACCGATTTCGTCTGATTTTACCTGGGCCAGAGAAAAAATGGTGCAGGAGCAGATTATTGCGCGCGGCGTCAGCGATGCGCGCGTTATCGGAGCCATACGCAATATCCCGCGCCACCTCTTTACCGATCCCGGCCTGGTAAACCGCGCCTATGACGATAGCGCGCTGCCGATAGCTGAGCAGCAGGCTTTGTCGCAGCCTTACATGGTGGCGCGCATGACCGAGGAACTTGGCGACTGCCGCTTCGTCAAATTGTTGGGAAAATATGGATGGCGCAATTAGCGAGGACTTGGTTTTTCGCGCACGGTGATCTAGCTGATTCTATGTAAACCCCGCCTTTTGAGGCGGGAACAACATTGTGGGGTTTCCAAAGGGGGCGAGCATCCCCTTTGGTCAAGGGCGGGGTCAAAACCCCGCCCGCGAAGTGGCTTTGTTTATGGATCTAGCGCCCGCGCAATGCGCAGCGCGAAACGCCGCAAAATAGTGATGACACAGCATGAAGCAAAGGGGAGTCGCTGCTTGGTTGCGATTATTGCAGGGATGCTCCGTTTGTCGTTCTTCTGCGTCATGGTCTCCAATCTGGCCGGCTGCGCTCCCCGAACCGCCGCGACGCCGGCCAAGCGAGTCCAAGGGATATATCACGTAGTCCGGCCCGGCGAGAATCTCTATCGCATCGGCAAAGCCTATGATGTGGGTTATGAAGAACTGGCCCGGCTCAACCGTCTGCGCGCCGCCGGCCAGATTCGCGTCGGTGAGCAAATCTTCATTCCCGGCGCGACGCGCGAGCTGCCCGTCGAAATCATCACACCGGCGCAAACCGCGCCCCAACTGTCTTCTATACCGCAAACCGCGCCGCAGACGCCTTCATTGCCATCTTTAGACCAGACGTTCATCTGGCCCATCAGTGGCACGATCAACTCCGGGTTCGGTCCCCGCGGCGCGAGCTTTCACGACGGCATCGACATAGCGGCGCCGGAAGGCACGCCGGTCCGCGCCGTCGACAGCGGCGAGGTTATTTATAGCGACCAGTTGCGCGGTTACGGCAACATGGTGATCCTGCGGCATACGGACGGATTCGTGTCGGTTTATGCTCACAATGAACGAAATCTGGTGCGCGAGGGACAGCAGGTCTCCCGCGGCGAAACCATCGCGCGCGTTGGCAGTACCGGACGAGTGACCGGTCCCCATCTGCACTTCGAGATCCGGCGCGACAACAAGGCCCAGGACCCGCTGCATTATATGCCGCGGTTGTGCTGTGTTGGCGCATCCGATAGGGTGACGCCGGGCAGCTAGGAGAGATTCAATTGAAAGAGTTGGCCAACATTCGCAACGATGTCGTCGGGAGCTTGTTGCGTCCGGCGAAATTAAAAGCGGCGCGCAGCCGTTTTGATGAAGGCAAAATCTCTTTAGAAGAGTTGCGGCGGATCGAGGATCAGGAAGTCCGGGACGCCGTGGCCCTGCAAGAGCAAGTAGGCCTGGCCGTAGTGACCGACGGCGAGTACCGCCGGCTCAATTTTCAGGACAGCTTTGGCGAGTCGGTGACCGGCTACGACGCTGGACGTTCGAGTCTTAATTTCTACGAGAAACGGGTTGAGGGCGGCAGCCCGCTGCGGCGCTGGGAAATTCCCGATCAGGGCGAGCAGAAGGGCGCCGCGGTGGCCCAGCGCCGGCCGGTGATCGAAAAAATCGGCCTGGCGCGCAATGTGCCCCTGGAGGAGTTTCGTTTTCTCAAAGCGGCGGCGCAAAAACCAGCTAAGGTGGCGCTCATCGGTCCCGACCGCATAGCGCAGCGGTTCGACTGGCAAAACTCCAGGAGCGTGTATTCCGGCCTGGATGAATTCGTCGCCGATGTCGTAAAGGTAGAGCGGGAAATCATCCGCGGCCTGGTAGACGCGGGCTGCCGCTACGTACAGATCGATGCGCCGGGTTACACGGCCTACGTCGACGCTCCGTCGCTGGCAGCGATGCGCGCGCGCGGCGAAGACCCCAAAGAAAACTTCAGCCGTTCCTTAAAGGCCGATAACCAGGTCCTGGAGGGATTCGGCGACGTCACCTTCGGGATTCACCTCTGCCGCGGCAATCAGAGAAGCATGTGGCACCGCGAGGGGAGCTATGACGATATCGCCGAACGGCTCTTGAACGAGCTGAAGCACGACCGTTTTCTATTCGAGTATGACACGCCGCGCGCCGGCGGCTTCGAACCGCTGCGTTTTCTGCCGAAAGGCAAAGTGATCGTGCTCGGCCTGGTAAGCACCAAAATGCCGGATCTCGAATCGGTGGACGAGTTGAAACGACGGATCGAGGAAGCCGCTAGATATGTTCCGTTGGAACAGATCGCTATTAGTCCGCAGTGCGGATTTTCATCGGACGTCGTCGGCAATCTCATCAGCCTAGACGACCAAAAAAGAAAACTCGAAGTCGTCGTCGAAACCGCGCGCGGAGTCTGGGGTTAAACGCCGCCGCGCGACGAAGCGATGATGAAATCCAAAGGCGAGCGGTGCGGTTGAAAAAGCGGGCAACCGCGACACGTCGCCGGCCTGAACTCGCCGGCGAAGGAGAGAACCATGGCTAAAATTGCCAAGCTCGATGTGCCCTATGAACAT
>DASWHT010000168.1:0-3168 GCA_036398075.1 Binatia bacterium
AAATGTTTCGATGCGCCAAAGCCAAGAGGGCGGGTTTCAAACCCGCCCCTTGTACAAATTCCTATTCTTTTTTGCGTACTTTGCGTTCTTTGCGGTTAAATGATCCCGTCTTCCGTCCGAGGGCGCGATGAATCGCGCCCCTACTTTGTGACCCTTGTGCCCTTTGTGGTTAATTCTCTTCTCCGTTTCGGTTGCGGCGCCGCGTCCGAGGGAGGAAGTTCGACCGAGTAAGGAAGCCAAAATGTGAACCTCGAGCCTTTCCCCGGCGCGCTTTCGACGCGGACACCGCCTTGCATGAGTTCGAGATTTTTTTTCACGATACTCAGTCCGAGACCGACGCCGTCGTTTTTGCTCTTGCCGGGACTTTTAACCTGTTCGAACTTTTCAAAGATCCGATCCAGGTCGTGCGCGTCAATGCCGATGCCGGTGTCGGCGACGGAGAATTCTACCCTTTGGAGCTCCGGTCGATGACGCGCCGAGATGTCGATGCGCCCGGCGCTAGTAAACTTAAAGGCGTTGCCGATCAGGTTGTGCAACACTTCGTCGAACTTCACCGGATCGGTGAAAAGCCGCGGCAGGCCATCGTCGACATGCCAGCCGATTTCAAGTTGGTTGTTGGGATTCAGTTGCGCGACGTGGTCGCGCCCATGCTGCAAGACTTCGGTGATATCCACTTCGGCGGGCTCCAGGGCCATGCGTTTGGCTTCGAGGCGCGAAAGCTTCAGCAGATCGTTGATCATTTTTAACAGCACATGGCCGTTGCGCGCGATTTTGCGCATGGCGATCTTCTGTTCGTTATTGATTTCGCCGAAGATTCCATCGTGGGTGACATCGGCGTTGCCGATCATGATGTTCAAAGGCGTGCGCAGCTCGTGGGACATGGCGGCGATAAACTCCGACTTGGCCTGGGTGGCCGCGCGCAGTTCCTCGTTGATTTTTTCCAGCTCGGCGGACTGCTTTTTGATCTCTGCGAACAGCTTGGCGTTTTCCACCGCGACGCCGATCTCTTGCGCCACCGACTCGAGGAGGCGGAGTTCATCCGCCGTATAGCTTCGGCTCTGCCAGTTGACCGCGTATAAGACACCGATGACCTTTTCCCTGGCCTTGATCGGTACCGCGATGCTGCCGCGATAACCCCGCCGGTGGACCCGGTTGAGCGACAACACCGCGCGGTAGCGCTCCAGCTCCGGCCCGTCCTCTAGAGCCAAGCGCCGCCCGCTCGACACCACCGTCTTGCCGACGGCGCTTCTGGCGCTTTGAGCAGCCAGCATTTGAGCCGTTTCACTGCTGAGGCCCTTGTAGGCTTTGAGGTGCAATCTCTGCGCTTGCTTCTCCATCATATACGCCCACGCGGCGTCGAACTTGAGAACGCTAACGACCCTGTCGAGGGCCTCACGTAACACCGTCTCCAAATCCAGGGAGCGGCTTACCGCCGCCGCCACTTCATTAAGAACCATCAAGTGCTCCGACTTGGAGCGTGCCTGATGGTACAGTGAGGAGTTTTCCACCGCCACGCCGAGTTGCTCCGCCATGGAGCCCAATAGCCGAATTTCTTCTTGCTTGAGTGATCGGCTCAACTTGCCGCCAAAGACCAGCGCGCCATAGCAGGAATGTTTGGTCTTAACCGGAAAGGCTGCGAGAAAGCCCATGCCAGCCATGCCACTGGCGCGGCTCTCGCTCATCTCGGGATAGTCTGCATTGTTCGCAACATCTTCAAAAATCTTGGGCTGGCCGGTTTCGACGACTTTTCCTACGATGCTTTGGCCGCGCTTGAAACTGGCGATATTGACCCACGGCTCCGGATTCACTTCAAAACAGCCGCGCAATGAGATGAGGCCACTATCGGGATCGTGCAGATAAACCCGGGTCGTATCGAAACCGAATAGCGCAGTGATTTTCTTAATTACCGCGTCCAAGACAGCCTCGACCTCGAGGCTCTGGCTCACCATGGCGGTGATTTCGTAGAGCGCCGAGATTTCCTGAGTGCGTTGTTCGACTCGCTGCTCCAGGGTTGCTCTGGACTGCTCCAACTCTATGGTCATGTGGTTGAACTCTTTGGCGAGCTCCTCGATTTCGTCGCCGGTATTCACCTGGGCGCGGTGGGTCAAATCGCCCTGCCGGATAGTTTCGACGCTGTCCCGGAGTTCCTGAATAGGCCGGGAAATTCGGCGGCTCAACCAGACAATAACGGCCGCGCCGACGAGAAGCCCCGCGGCAAGCAGCGCCAGCGCGTGAACGTAGAGGTCGCGCAATTCGGCCACGACGGCCTCCAGGGGTTCTTCCACGATGACGCCCCAACCGAGATCCGGGATGCGCAAATAGGTGCTCAAGACTGCCTCGTCGGCGACGCCGACGACTTCCGTAGCGGGAGTAACGTCGGCGCTAGTGCTGGCGAGAAACTGCCGCACTTTGGGCAGATCACGAAGATTGAGCCTGACCAGCGAATAAGAGGGATCGGGGTGAGCGATGAGCCAGCCAGAATCATCGATTACATAGGCGATGCCGCGCCGGCCGAATCTCACATCTCTGATAGCCGGCCGCAGAAAATCCAGTCTGGCTCGCGCCGTCAGCGCGCCGGCCAGTCGGCCTGCACCGTCGCTAAGAGGCACCGCCAATGTCACCCACGACGGTCCTGAGGGGCGCGCTCCAGGCGTTGCCTTGATATACGACTTTCCCGCGACGGCCGCGAGATATTCGGGCGCGTTGATAAAATCGCCGCGCGACGAGACTGTGTCGCAATTAGCCGTTCGCCCTTCGACCCTTCGAGGGGCCTCACGGCGGGCCCCCTCAACAGTCTTTAGTCCCGAGCCTGCCGAGGGGTCAGAACGAACGGGTAAGTCTTTGAATTTCGGAGTGCCAACGTCCGTTCGTGGCGAGTCTGTCAGACCATGAACAGAATTTTGACACAGTCTCGGTGCGCGCAAACTAGCCTTGCCTGCAGAAAGCCGGAACAGAGCAAGTCCTTGTGCGTTAATGACCGCGATTTCCTCGATTGACCCATCGTTTTTCAGAAGCAGACTGGCCAAACGGCGCTGCTGTTCTCCGCCGACGGAGAACACCATCATGGCGGCGCCGGCGTTTTCCAGACGCTCGATCTCGCGGCGCAGGAAGGTTTGCATGCGAACCGCGGTGAACAACGCTACCTCGGACTGCAGGCGCGCCGTCGAC
>DASWHT010000169.1:0-5727 GCA_036398075.1 Binatia bacterium
CATCGACGTCGAGCTGACTGACTTCGGCGTGCGCATCTACACGGTGCGGCAGTTGGAAGATGACAAAAAATACCTGCGCGTCTCGTATTTCATATTGCCCAACTTGAGCGCCTTCCCTGGACAGACCGGCGGCGAGGGCTATTCGGTGAACTGGCATGTGCCTATCGATGATACGCACCACTGGAAGTATACGTTCGTCTACAGCTCGAAGGCGGCGTTGCAAAAAGAGGTGGTCCGCCGGGAACGCTCCGATCTGACGCCTGGCTACCGGCTGGTGCGCAATGAGGCCAACCGTTACCTGCAGGACCGGGACTCGATGAAAACGCACACCTATGCGGGCATGGGCGCCGGCTTTCAGGCTCATGACGCCTTCGCCACAGCGAGTCAAGGCGCAGTCCAGGACCGTAGCGAAGAGAATCTAGTTTCTTCGGACAAGGCTATCGTCGCAGCGCGAAAGGCCTTGGAAAGAGCCATGAAGGACGTCCAGGCGGGACGCGAACCGCCGCATGTCATCAGAGCGCCGGATCAGAACCGGTTTCCGCATCTACTGGTGGTTTCCGATATGATTTCTGATAACAGAGATTGGAAGGAATACACCAAAACCCTGGAAACGGAAGCGAGGGCAAAGCTCTGAGCCAAAAATTGCGATTGGCAATGGCGGGCCTGGGCGTGGCCAGCACGCAAATTCTGCCGCCCATTTCAAAGTTGCCCTTTATCGAAATCACCGCCGCCGCTGACACGCGTGCGGATGCGGTGGCGAAGTTTCGCGAGCAGTATAAAGCAGAGGGGTATGCGAGCGTTGACGAGCTCTGCGCCAGCCCGAACGTCGACGCCGTTTATATCGCCACGCCAAATTCGCTGCACGCGGAACATGCCATCACCGCCGCGAAACACAAGAAACATATCATCGTCGAAAAGCCTATGGCTATGAATTTGACAGAGTGCGATCAGATGAACGAAGCGGCGGAGAAGCATGGCGTCAAGCTTCTTTGCGGCCACACCCATAGCTTCGACCCGCCGATCCGCAAGATTCGCCAGATCGTGAAGAGTGGCGAGCTGGGAAGGCTCCGCATGATCAATACCTGGAACTACAACGAGTTCATGTACCGGCCGCGGATGAAACATGAGCTGGCCATGACTCGCGGGGTGGTCCTCAATCAGGGTCCGCATCATGTCGATATCGTGCGTCTCATCGGTGGCGGCATGGTACGGAGCGTGCGCGCCATGACCGGGATTTGGGATAAAGCGCGCGAGTGGGAAGGCAGCTACACTTGCTATCTGGAATTTGCCGACGGCACGCCGGCGACGCTCGTCTATAGCGGTTACGGTTTCTTCGACACCGCTGAATTATTCGACTGGGTCGGCGAAGGCGGGCAGCACAGGGCGCCGGAAACGAATTTGAACGTCAGGAAGGAACTTCGCCTAGTGGGCAGCGCCGAAGAAGAAGAGCAGCTAAAAGAAGGGATGCGCTTCGGCGGACGGCGCGAAGGTGCGTTCAGCCATGTGTGGACCGGCGAGCGCAAGCAGCCTTTTTTCGGCCTTACCATGGTGAGCTGCGAGAAGGGTGACATTCGCCAGACCTCTGACGGTCTCAAAATTTACGGCGAAACGGAGCAGCGCGAAATCAACCTGCCTTCAGGCAGCCGCGGCCGCGCAGCGGAAGTGGAAGAATTGTACGATGCCGTGGTGAAGGGCCGGCCGGTTTTTCACGGCGGCCGCTGGGGCGCGGCGACGCTGGAGGTTTGCTTGGCGATGCTCGAGTCGGCCAACGATCGCAAAGAGATTTTTTTGTCGCACCAAGTGCCGAGTCCGGAATAGGATAGGAAGAGTTCAACGTTCAAGGGTTCAAATTTCAAAGTTTGAATCGGAGAAAATTTGCATGCACCATCTGTTGGCGTGGTATGGGCTCATTCTGTGTTCTTGGTCGAGCGCCTTCGCATACGCCGCGGAGTCCAAGCCGGCGTGGCAGACGGAATGGGAGCGGACGGTCAAAGCGGCGGAAGAAGAGGGGCAGTTGACGGTTTACATCGCGGGCTACGGCGCGTTGATCGATTCGGGTGTATTTCAGAAGGCCTACCCGAAAATTAAGGTCACTAGCGTCACGGGCTCGGGCACTCAGCTCGCGCCGCGCATTGTCGCCGAGCGGCGCGGCGAAAAATATCTCGCCGACGTTTACAGCGGCGGCGGCACTTCGCTCTATCAGAATCTTTATCTCGGCAAGATGCTCGAGCCGATCAAACCGGCGCTGATCTTGCCCGAAGTGGTCGATCCGACGAAGTGGTGGGAGGGCAAACAAAAATACGTCGACCGCGAGGGGCGCTATATTTTCGTTTTCGAAGGCAACGTGGCGGCGGGTGCGAGTCCGGCTTACAACACCAATCTGATCAATCCCAAAGACTACAAATCCTTATGGGACTTTCTGAATCCCAAGTTGAAAGGCAAGATTGTTTCCCCTGACATTAGAAGAGTGCGCGGTTCCGGCTTGTCGGTGCAGTATCTTTACTATCACAAGGACCTCGGACCTGAGTTCATTCGGCGTTTTTACGGAGAAATGGACGTGACTTTGACCGCCGACGTGCGCCAGGCGGTCGATTGGCTCGCCGTGGGTAAGTTTGCGCTGTCGATGCCGACGCAGAGTTCTTACACGGCCAAAGCCAAAGCGCAGGGATTACCGGTGGACGAATTCGATCCGCATCATATGAAAGAGGGCGCCAGCCTCGCCGTGGCGTTCGGCCAACTCGCGCTGATGAACCGCGCGACTCATCCCAACGCGGCCAAAGTTTTTGTCAATTGGCTGCTCTCGCGCGAAGGGCAAAGCGCCTTTCAGCGAGTCATCAGCACACCGGGAGACGCGAAAAACTCGCGGCGGATCGACGTGCCGAAGGATCACATTCCGGCAACGGAACGGCGCGGCGACGGCGTGAAGTATTTTGACGCCGACGACCCGGATACCAAGGACATTACGCCGGCGACTAGATTGATGGATGAAATCTTTGCTGGGAAGAAGTGATGGATTTGGGTCGAGGGATGAGGATCGAGGGTCGCGGATGGCAGCGGATGTTATCTGCCGCTGCTCAAGTCCAAGGGAGAATCGCTAGATGTTAACCGTCGAAGAAAATGACTTGCTTTCAAGAGTAGAGCCCGGCACGCCGGCGGGAGAATTGCTGCGTCGCTACTGGCATCCGGTGGCCATTGCGGCGGATTTGACCCCGCACAGTCCGACGAAATTTGTGCGCATCCTCGGCGAGGATCTGGTGCTGTTTAAGACGACGAAAGGTGAAGTCGGGTTGCTTAACGATCGCTGTTCGCACCGCGGCGTGTCGCTATCCTACGGCCGAGTCGAAGAGCGCGGCATCGCCTGCGCGTATCATGGCTGGCTCTACGATACGAAAGGCAACTGTCTCGAAACTCCGGCAGAGCCGGCGGACAGTAACTTTTGCCGGACGGTAAAACATAAAGCTTATCCTGTGCAAAAATTGGCGGGACTTTACTGGGCTTATCTCGGACCCGAACCTGTGCCGGTCATGCCAAAATACGACGTGTGGGCGCGCACGGATGGCTGGCATTGGCTGCGCGCGTTGCCGCAGCTCGACTGCAACTGGCTGCAAGCGATGGAAAATTCCGTCGACACGGCCCATCTGCATATTCTCCATCAAGAGCTGGTCACCGACGGATTCAAAGTCGAGAGCACGACGCGGGGAACCATCGACAATCTGGATAAGTTTGAGGTCGAGGAGTTTCTTTACGGTATTATCAAACGGCGCGTTTTCAAGGATGGAAAGATCGAGGAGCACCCGCTGCTCTTTCCAACCGTGCTGCGCCAAGCCAATCGTACACAGATTCGCGTGCCGATCGACGATACGCACACCTGGATCGTTTACGTCCACTTCGTGCCGGACTCGGCGGAGCCGCGTGCAAACAAGGATGAGGTGCCGGTGAATTATCGTAAGCCGTTCAAAGATCCGCCGGACGCGCGCCATCCTTTCACGAAGCATCGACTCGATGAAGTGGATGCCCAAGATTTTATGGCGTGGGAAACTCAGGGGCCGATCGTCGATCGCACTCGCGAACGGCTGGCGCCTTCGGATCGGGGGGTCGTCATGTATCGGCAAATGCTCAGGCGCGAAATTGACAAGGTTGCGCGCAACTTAGATCCGATGAATGTGATGCGCGATCCGGATCACGCGATCATCGATACCAAGATGGATGAGTCGTTGCACGTCGGTAAGGCAGGCTCCGTGAGATATCATGTGCCGCCGTCGAGTTAGAGGATAAAGCCGTTCCAGTTGTTCAAATCGTTCAAGCCGTTCAAATCGTTGATGGAAGAAGAGTTGGAACCGGCTAAGTGGCCGCAAAGCCTGGCCAGAGCGAAGTCGCAAAGAACGCAAAGGGCACAAAAGGCAAATCGATCGTGTAGGTGCGCGATTCATCGCGCCCGCTTTGTTCGACACGGAAACGGAGGACGAGCAGTGAGGCGAGCAATTGCAATGATAACGTTGTTAGTGCTGTCGATCCTAGCTTCGATTGCTAGTGCGGCCGAATCCAAACTCAATTGGCAAGCCGAATGGGAGCGCACGGTGCAGGCGGCAAAGAAAGAAGGCTCGCTGTCGCTCTATCTCTTCCAAGGCGAGGGCGAACTCGGCGCCGTGGTGCAGTTGTTTCAGAAAAAATATCCCGAGATCAACGTGGTTACGACCCTCGGGCGGGGCAATACGCTCGCGCCGCGCATCATGGCGGAGCGGCGCGCGGGCAAGTATCTCGTCGATACTTATATCAGCGGAGTGACGACGGCCTATGAAGTATTTTATCGCGCAAAAATGTTGGACAGCGTGCGCGCGGCGCTGATACTTCCCGAGGTCACCGATGAGTCCAAGTGGTGGCTCGGCCAGCATCAGTACGTCGACCCGGAGAACCGATATATTCTCCTCTATCTCGGCAACGTCGGCGAGTATGTTTCGTACAACACCAAGGAGGTGGAGGCGGGCGAGATTCGTTCCTACTGGGATTTTCTCCAACCCAAGTGGAAAGGAAAAATTCTCTCGCGCGATCCGAAGATTTCCGGCAGCCAACGCATCGGTCTGCGGATGTATTACCACACGCCGGAGTTGGGCGCCGAGTTCATCCGGCGCCTCTATGGAGAGATGGATGTGACGTTAACTCAAGAAATCCGTCAAGCGACTGATTGGCTGGCGAACGGAAAATTTGCCATCTGCTTTTTTTGCTCCGAAATCCTGAAAGTCAAAGCTCAAGGCCTGGCCGTCGATGAATTTCGCACGGCGAAGTGGAAAGAGAGCCGGGCGATTTCCGCGGGCAACATGGGTTCTATAGTAATGCCGAGCCAGCCGCCGCACCCCAACGCCGCGCGCGTGTTCGTCAACTGGTTGCTCTCGCGCGAAGGTCAGACGGCGCTTCAGCGCGCCGCCAACACGCCTAACAATTCTGAAGAGTCGCTGCGCACCGATATCCCAAAGGACATGGTGCGCAGCGAAGTGCGGCGCGTCGACGGCGTCAAATATATCCTGGTGGATAGGCCAAAGTATATGGACATGGCGCCGATCCAAGACATTGTCGAGAAGGCTTTGGCGCAGGGGAAGCGTTTGAAGTGAAACAGGCAGCGCCAGTGGATAATCGTCGAGGATGGAGGATCGAGGATCGAAATTTGCCATCGTCAATCCTCCATCTTCGGTCCTCGGTTAGGATTGTGAGCAACGTGCGTCACAGGAGGCC
>DASWHT010000170.1:0-5356 GCA_036398075.1 Binatia bacterium
ACAGGCAGCGGCACGGTCACGGCAACCGGCATCAATTGCGGCAGCGATTGCAGCGAAAGTGTTGCCAGCGGGACGCAGGTTGCGCTGACGGCGACGGCGGCCAGCGGTTCGACGTTTGCCGGCTGGACCGGCACGGGATGCGCCAGCACAGTGACGGTCACCGGGAACAAGACCTGTACGGCTACTTTCAACTTAAGCCCATTTACACTGACTGTGGCCAAGGCCGGGACGGGCAGCGGCACGGTCACGGCAACCGGCATCAATTGCGGCGGCGATTGCAGCGAAAGTGTTGCCAGCGGGACGCAGGTTGCGCTAACGGCGACGGCGGCCAGCGGTTCGATGTTTGCCGGCTGGACGGGCACGGGATGCGGCAGCACAGTGACGATTACCGGCAACATGACCTGTACGGCGACTTTCAACAGCCTGGCTTTTATCGACCGGATCGGCCTTTACCGACCGTCCACCGGTGAGTGGTTCCTCGATCAGAATGGCAGTGCAGCCTGGGATGGCTGTCAATTCGATCTCTGTATTCAATCCTTTGGCGCTGCCGGTTCCGTACCGGTTGTCGGTGCATGGGACGCGTCCGGCGTGACCCAGATAGGATT
This sequence comes from Binatia bacterium, assembly GCA_036398075.1. Lineage (GTDB taxonomy): Bacteria > Desulfobacterota > Binatia > UBA9968 > UBA9968 > DATACQ01. Next base: position 606 of record DASWHT010000170.1, read on the forward strand.
ATTTGGCGCTGATTCTGCGCAATGGTTCATGGATCAAAACACCAATGAAACCTGGGACGGATGCACGGTTGACCTTTGTCTAGGTCCATTCGGAGTCAATGGAGACCTGCCGGTCGTCGGGAAATGGACTTCCGGTGGTTATGATCGCGTGGGGGTTTTTCGTCCAAGCACGGGCTATTGGTTCCTGGACAAAAATAGCGATGGCAGTTTAAGTACATGTCGAAAAGATCAATGCGCGTACCTCTCGGTATACATGACCGGCGACTTGCCAGTGGTCGGCGATTGGAACGGTGCTGGAGTCAGTCAGCTCGGACTATTCCGGCCGAGCACGCGCGAGTGGTTCCTGGACTACAACGGCAAGAAATCTTGGAACGGTTGCGGCAAAGACCGCTGCATCAAGTCCTTCGGCGCGGCTGGAGATCAGCCGGTGACGGGCGACTGGAACGGGTCGGGCACGAGTAAAATCGGTGTCTTCCGCCCCAGCACGGGCGAGTGGTTCCTGGACTACAACGGCAACGGAATATGGGACGGTTGCAGCGTCGATGTGTGCTTGGCGAACTTCGGCGCCCCGGGAGATGTTCCCTTCGCCGGCAAATGGTAGTCTCGGTAGAGACGCCTAACAGCGATACCAAGGGTAAAAACGAGGCCGGTGGAGTGAATCCCCACCGGCCTCGTTGCTTTTAAGGGTCACGAAGAAAGAAACTTAACCACAAAGTGCCTGGCGCGGCGAAGGGGCCGCAACCAAAGGGAAGAAGAGATTCAACCACCAATTGCTCCGTGAACGGGAATTTCAGCGCGTGCGATTGTTGCCTAACTACGGGTGCACGCTTTCCAAAAACCAATCCGTAGGAATCTCCCGGCCGATTCCTTTGGCCTTTGCTTCGTAGTAAACCGCCGAGCCGACGGCGGCGAACTGAAGTCCAATGCCAATGTTATTTAAGAAGCACGTGGATTCTTGGTCGTTGGCGCGACCATCGGCGTGCCCGGTGACGAGATCTCTTAACTCAGGTGCGGCGAGCCAGAAAGGCTGCTCGACCTTGGATTCGCGGGCGCCTTCGGGGCCTTTACGAATGATGTCGATGGCGTCATGGGCGTGGATTCCTTCGTCGCCGAAGCCGGCGATAAAATTTTGCGGCGCATGCTGGTGCGCGTGGATCACCAGCCGGTCGACTTTTCGAATCGTCTCGTCGCCGAGCTCAGGCACGCGCACGCAGGTCAGATGAATGCCCGGGCGCACCCACTCGTGGTTGACGACCCGCGACAGTGAGTTCGTCGTCGCCGCGATGATATCGGCGCCGCGCGCGGCTTCTTCAGCACTTTCTACCGGGATCACCTCGGCGGAAACTCTTTGCGCCATCGCGCTGGCGAAGGCTTCGCGATTAGTTTTAGTAGGGCTGTACACTTTTACTAGTGTGATCGGGCGCACCGCACACATGGCTGGGAGGTGGCTGCCCGCCTGCCAGCCGGAGCCGAACAGCGCCAACGTGCTGGCATCCCGCCGCGCAAGATAGCGCGCCGCCAGCGCGCTGCTCGAAGCCACGCGCATGCGCTGGACCACGCCGTCGGGAAAGATCGCCAGCGGCTCGCCGTTTTCCGTTGAGAAGAGCATGACGAGGCCGACATATTTGTCCCCCGGAGCGGCGGGTATTTTAGTCTTGAGAACCCGGCCGCCATCCTGGCGCCAGCGAATGATGTCGGAGTTGATGCGCATGGCGACGATGGGCGGGTCGGCGAGACCGGCTTCCATCGACTTGAAGGCGTAGACGCCGGATTCGTTGGGCGAGGGCAGGACCAAATCCGTGCGCGGGCGGTTGATGGCCGTTCCGCCGTGCCAGCTCCGGTAGGCTTTCGCCAACGCGTCGATGCAACTATTGATGGTGAGAAAGGATTCGATTTCTTCGTTGCTCAGTATCAACATAACCGCTCGATTATCAGAGGTCCTGGAGTGCCGTCAAGTAAGTTCACTCGCGTCGGTCCTTGCATGCGCCATCCCTGTTGCTTTATCGCCGTCCCGTAGCTACAAAATAGACCATTGATAATAAGGAGATCCCCATGGCACAGCAGTACGTGGACAGTTTCGGCACGCGCAAGGCGCTTTCGGTGGACGGACAGAGCTACGATATTTTTCGCCTCGACTTTTTGGGGAAGGCCGGCTTCACGAATATCTCACGGTTGCCCGTGTCCTTGAAAGTCTTGCTTGAAAATTTGCTGAGACAAGAAGACAACCGTCATGTCAATAAACGCGATATCGAGGCCTTGGCCAACTGGAATCCGACGGCGAAGCAGGAAAAAGAAATCGCCTTCATGCCGGCGCGGGTGTTGATGCAGGACTTGACCGGCGTGCCCGCGGTGGTGGACTTGGCGGCGATGCGCGAGGCTATGAAGCGGCTCGGCGGCGATCCGAAAAAAATCAATCCTTTGGCGCCGGTTGATTTGGTTATCGATCACTCGGTGCAGGTGGACTATTTCGGAAGCGCGGACGCAGTACACAAGAATGCCAAGATCGAGTTTGAGCGCAACGTCGAGCGCTATAATTTTCTGCGCTGGGGACAGACGGCTTTCGCTAATTTCCGATTAATTCCGCCGGACGTTGGCATCTGCCATCAGGTCAATCTCGAATATCTTGCGCCTGTCGTTTTTCGGGCGAAAAAAGACGGTGCGAGCTTCGCGTATCCCGATACCGTGGTCGGCACGGATTCGCATACGCCCATGATCAATGGCCTCGGCGTTGTCGGCTGGGGCGTCGGCGGCATCGAAGCGGAAGCTGCACTTTTGGGACAGCCGATCATCATGCTGATTCCCGAAGTCATCGGCTTCAAGCTCCATGGCAGGCTGCCGGAAGGGGCGACGGCGACGGATCTGGTTCTCACGGTCGTGCAGATGCTGCGCAAGAGGGGCGTTGTCGAGAAGTTCGTTGAGTTCTTTGGCTCGGGCCTTTCGAGTCTGAGCCTCGCCGACCGCGCCACCATCGGCAACATGGCGCCGGAATATGGCGCCACCGTCGGCTATTTTCCGATCGATGATGAAACGTTGCGATATCTTACTCTGACCGGGCGGGATCCCCACTTGATCAAGCTGGTGGAAACTTACGCCAAAGAGCAGGGGATGTTCCGCACCGACCAATCCCCTGATCCGATGTTCACCGACACGCTGGAACTCGATCTCGCCAGCGTCGTGCCGAGCATCTCCGGCCCGCGCCGGCCCCAGGACCGGATTGCGTTGACGGAGAGCAAGAAAGCCTTCAAAGAGGCTTTACCGTCATTGATGAAGAGCGGCGATGCGCAGAAAAGTGTCGCAGTTCAGTCGAACGGCGACAAGTTTGATCTCAAGCATGGCTCGGTCGTCATTTCCGCGATCACGAGCTGTACAAATACCTCGAACCCGTCGGTGATGATTGGCGCGGGGCTATTGGCCAAAAAAGCCGGCGAAAGGGGCCTCACGCGCAAGCCCTGGGTTAAAACCAGCTTGGCGCCGGGCTCGCGGGTGGTCACGGAATATCTAAAGGATAGTGGTCTCCTGGCGCATTTGGAAAAGATCGGTTTTCACCTGGTCGGCTACGGTTGCACGACCTGTATCGGCAACAGCGGCCCATTGCCGGAACCGGTTGCCAACGGCATCCAACAGGGCGACCTGGTGGCCGCCGCCGTGCTCTCAGGCAACCGGAATTTCGAGGGGCGCATCCACCCCAGCGTGCGCGCCAACTATCTCGCGTCGCCCCCGCTGGTAGTCGCCTATGCCCTGGCCGGCAGCATGGACGTTGATTTGTATAACGACCCTCTCGGTCGCGACCCCCAGGGCAAGCCGGTTTATCTCAAAGACATCTGGCCGACGCCCCAGGAAGTGCAACAGGTAATGAACGAGTCGGTGCGTTCGGAGATGTTCAAGAAGGAATACAGCCAGGCCACCGAAGGCGACGAGCGCTGGAAGAGCCTGCCGGTGCCCGAGGGCGAGCTTTTCAAGTGGGACCCGCAATCGACCTACGTGCGCGAGGCGCCGTACTTTGAAAATATGTCCAAGACACCCGGTGAGCCGCGGGAAATTAAGGGCGCGCGGGTCTTGGCTCTGCTCGGCGACTCGGTGACCACGGACCATATTTCGCCCGCTGGCTCCATCGAAAAAAACGGCCCTGCAGCGCGCTACCTCACTAATAACGACGTTCTACCCAAGGATTTTAACCAGTACGGTGCGCGGCGCGGTAATCACGAGGTTATGATGCGCGGGACTTTTGCGAATATTCGTCTGAAGAATTTCCTTGCGCCGGGTACCGAGGGCGGTGTCACCGTCCACCTGCCGGACAAAAAGCAGATGTCGATCTACGACGCGGCGATTCAATACCAGAAAGAGGGGATGCCGCTGATTGTCGTTGCCGGCAAAGAGTATGGCTCCGGCTCGTCGCGCGACTGGGCCGCTAAGGGGCCGCGGCTCCTGGGTGTGCGCGCGGCAATCGCGGAGAGCTTTGAGCGTATTCATCGCAGCAATTTGATCGGCATGGGCATCGTGCCATTGCAGTTCAAGCCGGGAGAGAATCTCAAAACCCACGGGCTCACGGGATTTGAAACATTCGATGTCAACGGCATCAATGCCGGGCTCAAGCTGCGCCAGGAGCTGACCGTCAAGGCGACCAGCGACGACGGCAAGGCCACGGCGTTTAACGTTATCTGCCGCATCGATACGCCGGCGGAGCTGGATTATTACCGCCACGGCGGGATTTTGGAGTACGTGCTCAGGCAGTTGCTGCAGAATTAGAGCCG
>DASWHT010000171.1:0-3990 GCA_036398075.1 Binatia bacterium
TGAAAACGATTATCTGGAAACCGGCATCGACATCGTCGTGCAGCCCCCCGGCAAGAAACTGCAGTCGATCACGTTGCTGTCGGGCGGCGAGAAGGCGCTCACGGCCGTAAGCCTGCTGTTTGCGATTTTTTTGACCAAGCCGAGCCCGTTTTGTTTCTTAGACGAGGTGGACGCGCCGCTGGACGACGCGAATCTCGAACGCTTCAACGACCTGGTTAGGGAAATGAGCGAACACTCGCAATTCGTCATCGTCACGCACAATAAAAAAACCATGCAGGCCGCCGAAGTCCTTTACGGCATCACGATGGCGGAGCCCGGCGTGTCCAAGGTGGTTTCGGTACGCATGAACTAGCCGTTCTGGTCGAGGATCGAAGATAGAGGATGGCACTTTCCGATCTCCATTCTCGATCCTAAATGTTTTACAAGACACGCCTGGGCCTGCTTTTTTATCATCGTAGGGACGGTCGCGACCGTCCCCTACGTTTCACACCGTCGCCCCATGCTTGTTCAAGTGCCTGCCCACGCTTTTTCGTTCTGTTAGATTGTTTAGGTTTAGATTGTTATTCGCGCAGTGATTCCTTAGACTCCTGCAATGGCCAGTGGCACTTTTTTTCAAAGACTCAAGCAAGGCTTGACCAAAAGCCGCGAAGGCTGGGCGCAGAAGATCGGCGCTATTTTTCAAAACCGCCGTTGGGATGAGCAAGCCACCGAGGCCATGGAAGAGAGTTTACTAGCGGCGGACGTCGGCGTCAAAGCCACTCAAAAGCTGATGGGCGCCCTGCGCAAACAATCACCCAGCGGCGAGCAGGACCCCGCGGGAGAAATGGCCGAGCGCTTGCAGGAAGCGATGATTCAGATTCTCACGCCCAAGGCAGCAGCAACGCCGCCGCTATCGGCGCGGCCCTGGGTGATACTTTTTCTCGGCGTCAACGGCGTCGGCAAGACTACCACTATAGGCAAAATCGCCGCGCAGTATCGGGAAGCTGGCAAGAAAGTACTGCTGGTGGCCGGCGATACCTTTCGCGCTGCCGCCATCGAGCAGCTCGAAGCGTGGGGACAGCGGGCCGGCGTTGAAATCATCAAGCACCGCGCCGGCGCCGATCCCTCCGCGGTGGTCTTCGACGGCATGCAAGCGGCAAAAAGCCGCGGCGTTGACGTGCTTCTGATCGACACCGCGGGCCGCCTCCATACCAAGCTTCACTTGATCGAAGAATTGAAAAAAATCCGCCGCATCATCGCCCGCGAGCAGCCCGACGCGCCCCACGAAACCCTGTTGGTGCTGGACGCCACCACCGGGCAAAACGGTTTGCAGCAGGCTCGGGTTTTCAAGGAAGCTACTGATATCAGTGGCATCGTGCTGACCAAGCTCGACGGCACGGCTAAGGGCGGCGTCATCATCGGCATTCAAGAAGAGCTAAACGTCCCGGTGCGCTACATCGGCGTCGGCGAGGATATTGACGACCTTCAGCCCTTTGACCCCACCCGGTTTGTTCAGGCCCTCTTCGAGCGCTAGCCCACGTGGCGGTTCAAGGTTCCGGGTTCCGGGTTCAAGGTTCAACGACCCATCCCCACCTTGAACTTTAAACATTGAACGTTGAACAGGCGAAGCCATTGAACCGTGGACCCGGAACCTTGAACCGTGCCGGACGCGCAACGTTGAACATTGAACCTTGAACTTTGAACCGTCCTGGATCTATTTATTTCGCCGCCCCGCGGTCTCTCTGACCGAAAAATTGAGTAGCCCTGCCGTGGCGAAAGCGCAAAGTCCGAACAAAGCAAACGCCGCACTGTAAGCGATATGCTCGGCGACGAGAGCGAAGAGAGCGGGACTCACAAGCCCGCCAATCTCGCCCACCAGACGCCAAATACCAAAGAATCGACCCCGGGCCGCCGCCGGGGCCATATCCGAACCCACGACTTGCATACTTCCCGATGTCACGCTGTGACCGGCATGGACCCAGAAGAATCCCACGATAAAACTAGCAAGACTCCAGTGCCATCCCGCGCTCGACGCGAGAAAGATCAGACCGAGGGCGATCGCTACGAATCCCGGCACCATCGTCGTCTTGCGCCCGAAGCGGTCCATCAAGTAGCCGCAGGAAAGCGTGATCGGGATGCCGATGACGCTGCTCGCCGTAGCGAGTCCGCCCAACACCTGTGGGCCTACTCCATAGGCGAAGGTCGCATACAGCAGCAACGTTCCGCCCCACAAGACGGCCCGCGTCATCGAGGCAAAAAACTGCGCGCAAAAGAAGCCCGTATAACCCCCGTTGACGATCAACTCCAACAGAGCCCGAGTACTGAGCTGATCGTCTTTGCCCCGATCCTTTAATTCCCGCTGCGCCGACTCTCGCAGCAGAAAAAAACTCGGCACGATGGCCAACAACGCAAGCACGCCGTGCACAACAAACGGCGTGCGAATGCTCCAAGCCGCGAGTACTCCGCCGAGGGCCGGACCAACCAGCCTGCCGGCGCCTTCGGTGCCCACCATGCCGCTGATCTGCCGGCCCCGGTGATGACTCTTGCTGATGTCGGCGATAATCGCCAGCCGTGCCTGCCGCCACATTTCCATCGCGCCGCCGCCGACCAAGCGATAGACCAACAACTCGGGGAAAGAATGCGCCACAGCGGTAAGACAAGAAGAGCCGGCCATCAGCACCGGGCCGGCAAAGAGAATCGGACGCCGGCCCAGACGATCCAGAAGAAAACCGGTGGGCACCGCGGCGATCAATCCACCGAGGGCATGCACGACGATGACTAATGACGCGACAGCGAAACCGGTATCGAACGACTTTGCGAAAACCGGAATCGCCGGTGTCGCGATACTATAACCGAGAGCAAGGACAAAGGCCGGGAAATAGAGAGTCAGGAACTGATAAGAAGAGAGAACTCCACCGGCGCCTGTCTGCTGGGAGTCGGTACCTTTATCCATACGGGAATGCGAAGCTCTTCCCGGTACGATTCGATCGGTGGAAACTCGGCGCGATGGCTATCATGCGCAGCCCTACGCTTCGTTCCGGACGGCCCGCGAATACCACATCAGCGCCACACCGGCGATCAAGCTGATCGCAAATGCCACGACCCACACCCACGTGCTTGCAGCGGACCAGTCGACCGAACGCACCGAAGCGTCCACCACCACGAGGCCAACGATTGCGAACAAACCGAGGACGCCGTAGGTGATCCCGAGCGTGAAGTATTCGATGGGCGCGGCGGCACGCGCCAACACGAACGCGCCCACGGCCCCGGTGAGAAAAATAGCGCTGTACATCCGTCCATGAAAAGCGTCGATCTTCCACGGCCAAAAGGCGCTGGCGAACTCCGGCGCGAAAAATTGAGCCAGGCCGTACACCGCCAAGACACCTCCCAACCCGCGTAGACAATAGCGCCATGGTGCCGGCACCGGGGTTGGGTCAGCCGGCCGTAATCGCCGATAGAGCCAAATGTGATAGGCGGCATTGATGGGCAGCACGATGTACAGAACGAACTAGACCCAGGTTGCCAAGCGGTCGTAGCGAAAATTTCCGAGCTCCAGCAGCGTCATGATAAGAACAACGAAGGTAAAGGTAAAAAGCATGGGCAGCACCAACCGAGCGGGTGCCCATCGGCCGCCCAGGAGCATCATCGCGACGGCAATCATAGACGTCAAATATACCGCGCCCACGAAACGGGCATTGAAGGGCCGGATTTCCCAGGGCCAATGGGCCCGCGTCAAGTCAGTAAAGAAGAACAGACCCACGCCCGCCCCGATGAGAACCAAGACTTCGACGAGCGTCAGGCTGCGCAGCAGCGGCGTGATTGGTGGGTTTTCATTCTTGATTGACATTCTGTCGCGTCCCATCAGATTCGGAACACGGGATCTGTGAGAGTTGTTTAGTCAATAATGAGCTAGGAAACCAGCCGGGAGGACAAGTTGGCTGATGAATAACGGTTATGATCGGCGGGTTAGTCAACACGCGAAGACCCAGGGCCTACACGGGATTGTCGAGA
>DASWHT010000172.1:0-22151 GCA_036398075.1 Binatia bacterium
CGGATTCACATTGAGATACCAAATGAGGTTCTGTCCCGCGACGGTGGACTTGGGATTGGCGATCTCCGCCTGGATGTCGGCAACCGACAGTAAGCCGGAATAGATCTGGATACCGCGGATAATGCCGTTGAATTCCTCCCAGCCCGCATAACCTCCCCACGAGGCTCCGTTCAGATTGGGCGCTTGTCCCATGACGATCGCCGGCGTGGGCGGATTTTTTTTCGCCCATTGGGCGTCGTTGATCGTGTGCGTAATGACCTTGCTCGTATCGGGCAAGTCCCAGTAGAACTCGTGGTGTGTGATCGAGGGTGATTCGCGCCAAGCGCGGAACGCCTGCGTGTACCAGCGATCCCACACGACTTCGCTACCCGTGACGAAATCGCTGGCATAGACCGAAATCTCCCACTGACCGGGCCCGTCAGGCGCGGGGATGGGGTACGGATGCGCGCCGTAGTAGGTGTTCGCGTCGCCGCCATCCCAGATGAACGTACCGTCATTGCCCCAGAAAAACGTCGTGTAGTACTTGAACGCGCCGGTGGTTTTCTTGCGCGGATAGACCTTGAAAATGTAGGTCGCGTCATAGATCGGGAACGGGTTGTGCCAATAGAGCATGCGACGCACGGCGCCGTTGCCGGGAAACTCCAGCCCAAAGGTCGTACCTGCAGCAGCAACAGTCACCGTCACCGATTGCGACACCATGCCGCCACTGCCGCCGCAGCTCAACGCAAACGTGCTGTTGTTCGTCAATGCGCCCGTCGACTGAAAACCGCTGAGCGCTTTAGCGCCGGACCACGCGCCGGAGGCGGTGCAACTCGTGGCGTTGGCGCTGTTCCACGTGAGCGTCGACGCGCCGCCACTCGTCACGCTCGTCGGGTTCGCCGTGAAGGTAAGCGTCGGGGCGGGAGGCGTCGTTGCGATCGTAACCGTAACGGAGCGCGAGATGGAGCCCCCGGTCCCGGAGCAATTGAGACCAAACGTACTGTCGCTGGTCAGCGCGCCTGTCGATTGCGATCCACTGGTGGCCTTGCTACCGCTCCAAGCGCCGGAGGCGGTACAGCTGGTGGCGTTGGTACTGCTCCAGTTTAGCGTCGAGGCACTTCCGCTTGCGACACTCGTTGGGTTCGCCGTTAAGGTAAGGGTCAGCGCCGGAGGGGAACCACCGGAGCCGAACACGATGGACTTCAGTTCCCAGCCTTCACCGCCACCGGAGCTGATATCGCAGGCAGTAACGTCGCTGCCACCCGCGGCGCCGAAGCAAACGGCCAGCGGACCAGAATCGGGGATGTTCGGTTTGGTCGTCCAGTCGGCTACCGAGCATTCGGCAAGATTGCCTCTGCCGGGGGTGACGCTCGGACACTGCAGAATCCTGTCGGTATCGCTGACGTCCGGCGGATTCTTCAGTACCCACTGGGAAGGATAATCGCAGTCAAACAGACCAACGGCGGACGCGTCGGTGCAGACGAATACCGCGAGCGCCGGTGTCGATGCCGGCGTTACGGCCACCGTCACCGATTGCGACACCATGCCGCCGCTGCCGCTGCAGCCGAGCGAGAACGTGGTGCCGGCGGTCAGCGCTCCAGTCGATTCCGAGCCGCTGATGGGCTTACTGCCCGACCAGCCGCCGATGGCGATACAGCTCGTGGCGTTAGTGGTGCTCCACGTGAGGGTCGACGCGAAACCACTCGCTACGCTCGTCGGGTTCGCCGTGAAGGTAAGCGTGGGTGCCGATGGTGCCACCGCGATCGTCACCGAAACGGAACCGGAAATGGAACCCCCGGACCCGGAGCAATTGAGAATAAAGGTGCTGTCGCTGGTCAACGCACCCGTCGACTGCGAACCACTGAGTGCTTTGGCGCCGGACCACGCGCCGGAGGCGGTGCAACTCGTGGCGTTGGCGCTGCTCCACGTGAGGGTCGACGCGAAACCACTCGCTACGCTCGTCGGGTTCGCCGTGAAGGTAAGCGTGGGGGCGGGAGGAGGCGTGCCGGCGCCGAATACCACGGATTTCAGCTGCCAGCCTTCCCCGCCGCCCGAACTGATATTGCACGCTGCGGCGTTGCCACCGCCCGCGGCACCGAAACAAACGCCGACCAGTCCTTGCGCCGGAATCTGTGGCTTAGTAGTCCACCGCACTCGCGGGCAAGCGGAAACGTCCTGATTGCCCGTCGTTCCCGCAGGGCAATAGAGCACCCGGTTGGTGTTCGTTACTTCAGCGGGATCACGCAACCTCCACTGCGACGGAAACGCGCAGCTCTGGAAGCTACGCGCGGACGCATTTGTGCAAACGAATACCGCGTCAGCCTGAGCCGCGAGCGGCGACAGCAGCGCACACGCAAGCGTAAAGCACAGCGCATTGAGTATGGTTCGGAAAACATTACGACGGATCCCGTCGTTCATGGGGACGTTGCCGACTTCGTTGTTTAGGCTTTTTCTTTGGCGACCCATCCGATTCTCCTTAATTGTTGAGGCAATGTTGTTACCGAATGTACTAACGCGCCGCCGATCCGTTGTGCCGTTGCGTGCGGGCGCCTGTTTCGCTCCGGCCATTTGCCGGGTTCTCACCGATCCGTACTCGCGCAACCAAACTAGAAGTGGGGACTGCGGTCGACGGCGCACCCGACGACTCGTCGCCCGGCTATCATTTAGCCTTAGGCTTTCACCAGAAAATTAATCGTTGTGCGCCGCGCGATCTGTGCGGTCTCTCACTAAGTGAGCATCCAAATTATTAGTTAGTGGCTTACCGATTGATCGTAAGAAAGCGCGCGCCGGCGAGCTGAAGAATTTCACCGGCATCGACCCGCCCTACGAAGCCCCCGAGAATGTCGAGGTCCACGTTGAAACGGCGCGATGTCGGCGGAACAGGCAGCCGAAACCATCATCGCGGCGCTGCGGCGTAATCGCCGGTCCGAACCGATTTTCGGGGGGACGAATCGAATACTATTGGGGAGATTCTGAAAAATTCATGAAACCGCCAAGGATGCGAAGGTGCTAAGGAAAAAAACATAGAAAGCAACCTTTGCGTCCTTTGCGGTTCAAATCGAACTAATCAGACCTTCCTAAGGCGATCTACCGTTGCTACTTGAGCCGGATATCGTTCTTGACCGATGCCACACCTTTGATGCCGCGCGCAACTTCAGCGGCCTTGTTCTTCTCATCCGAGGTTTTGACGAAGCCGCTCAATTGTACCGTGCCTTTGAAGGTTTCAACGCTAATCTGATTCGAGCTTAGCGAGGGCTCGTTGAAAATTGCCGCCTTCACTTTGGTGGTGACGACAGAATCGTCAAAATACTCTCCGGTTCCCTCTTTCGTCGACGTAGACGCGCAGCCGAGAGCGCTGGCCAGTGCAATGGCGAGAAAGAAGGTCGTGAACCGATTGAATGATTTCATGATGATGCTCCTGATGAATAGTGAACTTACGATCCCTCTCGACTAACGGACGCGCTCGAAAGGTTCCAAAGGTTGCTGCTCTACAAACAGCGCCGGGTACCGAACGTCGGTGCGCTACAAGCGGCCCATGACGATCAGCACCAATAGGACGATCAGCACCACACCCAGAACGCCGCTAGGACCGTACCCCCAGCGCCGGCTGTGCGGCCATGAAGGTATCGCGCCGATCAGCAACAATACCAACACCACCAACAACAACGTTCCTAGTGTCATATCATCTCTCCTGGTCGCGCGCTTTCGCTGTACCGCCGCGCTACTCCCCCAAAGCATTTTCCACTGAGTGTCACAACCGCAATATCCTCCTCCGTAGCAAGACGTTCTGTACGCTGGCGCACGGAACGCGAATAGTCTTTACGAGCGCGCGATCCGCTTACGTAAAGAGTCGAAAGTGACTATCAAAAAAAGTCCCGCAGAGCGGGACCAAGGGGGGTGTTCCTATGTAGGTTTGGTTGTGAGGAAAAAATTCAAGCGTCGGCTCTTAGCGTTACTCTTTTTGTCCTTTTTGACGCCGGTGACGTCAATCGCGCGAACGAACGCCAGGAGCGCCACCTTGCGCGCGCAGCGCTTGATCGACCGTTGCTACCTGGGTCTCGCTTGGATCCTTGAAGTGTAACGGGCCGGCATGGAGGGATCGTGAACGAAATCGACGGTGTACCGGCCGCTCATACCCTGGTTTGATGGCACGAGAGCGGAATGCCGCAGCTCCCGGTGTTCGGCGCGAACGCCCGACATAGATCGGCCCGCGTCCTTCGTGAGAAAACCTTCGCGCCACTTCCGCGTCCTTAGGTCACGGATCTTGGCGGTTAGGCGGGTTATGATCTTCGCGGCTTTGTGCTGGTATTTTGCCAGTTCGCTGATTCGAGACGTTGCCTCGTCAAGTAGGAGCTGCTGCAGGGCGACCACGCGTTGCAATCGCTCCATCTCCCGGTGTGCGACTTCGAGGGCCGGGTCTCTGTAATTCGGTGCCAGCCACATTCGGGGCAGCACGAAAGAGTTTTCCGATCTGCTCATGTGTCTTTCCTCGTCATGGTCGTACGCTCTACTGGGTTCTTCAGAACTGGATCGATCGCTGTCGAGGCCAGCCGTTCTTGTGATGTTTATCTCACAGCGGTCAATGGCGCACGGTGCGCTACCGCACCAATGGCCGGATTTCGGATTGGTACCGGATTCCTTCGGTGTTTCGATTGAGGTATGCCATGCAGCTCGGTTACGACAACGTTTCGTCGACTTCGGTTTGGAAGTTTGGCGATTGCAAAAAAATGCCCCGCGAAGCAGGGCATTGAAGGGAGGATTCGCGTCTGGTCTATTTGGCGGTTGGCGTCACCTCGATCTCGACGTGGCGGTTCTCGGTGCGACCTTCCGCGGTCGCGTTATCGGCGGACGGCTGGCTCTCGCCCACGCCTGCGGTTTTGATGTCGTTGGTGTCAATACCGTTGCTAACCAAGTAGGCCTTGACCGCCTCGGCGCGGCGCAGCGATAGATCGGTGTTGTACGCAGCGCTGCCGGTACTGTCAGCATGGCCGGTGGAGACAATCAGTTGAAGTTGAGCTCCCGCCAGATTCAGTTTGTGGATCACCTCGTCCAGCGCTTCCTTGCCTTCCGGCTTGATTGTGGACTGGTCGAAATCGAACAGCACATTTGTGTCCATCGCGATCTTATCGGCCACGGGCACCGGTGGCGCCGCGGCCACGGGCTCGGCACGCGCCTCCGTCACCGGAGCGGCAGGAGGGGCTGCCGTCTTAGGCATCAGATTCGGGTCGCATTCGGCGATAGCAAGCGCCGGCGTCCAGTTTCCGCCGTGCCAGCATTCGCGGTTCCCGCTCATGACTAAGGCACCATCGGATGTTCTCCAATATCCGCTATTTTCGGCGTTCGCACCCATTGCCATTGTGCTCAGTATCAGCGCTACGGCTAGCGGCAGAACCCGTTGTCTTGTGGATGTATGACTCATACGTTTACCTCTCTCGTTTGGTACTTTCCAGGTCAAAATCGAACTAAAAGATCGCAACGAATTTTGTCGCGTGACCTTTTAGCTCCCAGTTCTCGATATACCGTCTATCGTGACGGCCATTTTGCCGACCTGCCCAAAGGGATGCCGTGCGCTATCGAACATACGTTGATAAATGTTTTCTGCGACGACTTGGCTAAGGGCTGTGCGTCGTGAATTAGTTGTTTGCGTCCTACCGGATCCAGAGACCATCCATAAGGCATGCAGGGCGCGGAAATCTTTTCTATTTAGGAGGCTCTCCGTACGCGAACGCACATACGGCGACAAATATTCACAATAAGGTCCGACTTCAACACAACGCACAGTAAGGGAAGACTGTGAGCAAATTCACCAGCAGCGCGATCTCGGTTGCGATCGGCCTCATATTCAGCGTCGGCGCGATGGCGCAAACCATGTCCAAGGATGATTACAAGACCGGCATGGACAGCATTGCGGCCCAGTACGAGTCCGACAAGACCCGCTATGCATGGCCGAAGCCAAGGCCGCCGAAACTGCTGTTAAAGCCGCCGCCAAATCGCAGGTGAAGACCTCGAGAGTGACCAAAGGAGCCAACGAGGAATTTGCCGATGCGCGCAAACGGGTCGCCGTAGATACCCGTACATGCGCGCTATGACACGCCGCCGTGGGATCGGAGGCGTGCCTGCGCGCCGGGGGCTACTCCGCTCTAGGCGAATTTTCCTGTGAATCTGATATTTGACAATGAGGTATTCCAGATGAAAGCGATACGAATATTTTCAATCAGTGCGATTGTCGCCACGTTCATACTTGGCGGTTGCAGCAGCATGACGCCGCAACAGCATGACACCGCAGTCGGCGCTGCCGTCGGCGGCGTTGCCGGCAGCATTCTCACCGGCGGCAGTGCCGCCGGAACTGTCGGCGGTGCGGCGGTCGGCGGCATCGTGGGCCACGAGACCAGCAAATCCAAGAAGTAACGGGTGCGGGAGGGGAGGCGCCTTGCTTCCCGTTCGCGCGGCCGGATAACGAAGACCGCGCTCTCGCGCGTTACGCGGGGGCGCGCGACCGTGACTGGTGTCGCTGATCGAGGGTTGGAAGACTGATGCTTTCGGCCGCCCGGCGTCGGAGGTCCGGGATTGCCTTTGTGGGCCGTTCCCCGGGACCTATTCAAATCTTCGCTAGCGCCGGGAGTAATTCCCTATGATTGTCGAAACCAAGATACCGTCCACCTATCCGTTTTCACTGGCGCCGCCGCCGTTCGCGTACGACGCGCTCGAGCCCTACATCGACGCGGCGACCATGCGGATCCATCACGACCAGCATCACCAGGCATACATCAAAAACCTGAACGCGGCGCTAAAAAAATATCCTGAATGGCATGACCTCAGCGTCGAAGAACTGTTGCGGCGATGCAATGAGCTGCCAGTCACGATCAGGCAGACGGTGCACGAGCAGGGCGGCGGTCACCTGCATCATTGGTTCTTCTGGAAAGTCCTGAAACCCGGCGCAGTCGGAAGCAGACCCACCGGCGCGCTGGCGCAAGCGATCGGTCGCGACTTTGGCTCCTTCGAAGCGTTCAAAGCCAAGTTCGTCGAGACCGGCGCAAAGCATTTCGCCTCCGGCTGGGTGTTCCTGGTGGTGCAGCCGGCGGATGGAAGGCTGGAAGTGCTTTCACGCCACGACCACGACAATCTCCTGCTCGAAAAGAAGACGATCCTGCTTCTCAACGATCTATGGGAACACGCCTACTACCTCAGATACCGGAGCGGACGCGTCGACTATCTCAATGCTTTCTGGAACGTAGTCGACTGGGAGTATGTGGGCCGGCGATTGGAAAGCGCGCTTGCCGGCACGCCGTAGCTCAGGCCGGTGACTCAAAAATTCAGCCACTCTGTACGATAACGCACGGAACGGTTTACGCAGCGGGGGATAATTATTCCAACGATGGATGGCACTGGAACTCGCAATGAGGCTTCTCCAAGTTTTGAAGCGGCGCGGCAAATTTCACAACACGGATCCCCGTCTCTTCCCGGCCTGACATCAGTATCGGCGTTACTCCGGGCGACTCAGCCCGAAAGGAAGTCAATATGAACGCGCAAGCCAATAAACCTCCGCACCTGCTGATGTGGATCGCAGGTATTGCCGTGATACTGTTCAGTGTCGTCGGCATCGCGGCCTTAATGGATTGGGTCTCCACCGCGAAAGATGATCCTGGAAGCAACGCAACGCCCGCCAAGTCCTCGACCTACCTGTCGAATCCCGTCAAAGCGAAATGTGCTGATTGCGGTCAGATCGAGTCGGTGCAGGAGGTCGTCGCGCGCGGCGAAGGAACCGGTCTCGGCGTAGTCGGTGGGGCAGTCGTGGGTGGCGTCGTTGGTCACCAGATCGGCGGCGGCCGCGGCAAGGACCTCGCGACCGTGGCCGGAGCGGTGGGCGGTGCGCTAGCCGGCAACGAGATCGAGAAACGGGCGAAATCGACCAAGAGCTATGCAATCACCGTGCGCCTTGACGATGGGTCGAGCCGCGTAATCAACGAAACCAACCCGCCGACGTGGCGACCCGGCGACCGGGTCAAAGTCACCGACGGCACGATCCAGTCGAACCGATGAAATCGGCGCTGGCGCGTGATGAAACGAAATAGTGTCTGTTAGTCGGCGCCGCAGTTCGGATTGAACCCGGCGTCCAGTCAACGAAAAGGAGAACTGCCATGTTATACGTCATTGCTGTCGTTCTGGTCGTTTTGTGGCTGCTCGGGCTCGTCTCTTCCTACACCATGGGTGGTTTTATTCACATTCTGCTGGTGCTCGCCATCGTGGTCATCCTGGTTAACGTAATTAGTGGACGAAGAGCTCTGTGATCTCAGCTCGGGGTCGGGTAGCAGGGAATGACGGGTCAGTGTCCTTCCCATAAACCATATCCTGAGAAGGAGAGGTGTCATGTTGAAGCTGAGTATTTTAATCGGCGTGTCTTCGGCTACCGTCTATGCGGGAACGGCTGAGCCTGGGCTCCTGGATGGTAATTTATTTATTATCGCGCTGTGCGTAACTGCGCTGTTCGTGGCGATCCTGGCGCAGGTCAGCGAAGGATCCAGGCTATGGCGATTGTGGTAACTTGAGGAGATACTCCGATGAACAAGACAATCTCGCTCGCCATTCTCGTCGGAGGTATCGTGCTGGTGATCTTCGGTGTCAGTGCATCGAATTCACTAAGTTCCGACATTTCCCGATTTTTCACCGACGCGCCCACCGACAAGGCGATATGGCTGCTGGTCGGCGGCGCTGTCGTGACGATTGTCGGGCTGATGGGGCTGCTGCGTGGTTCGAGAAATTGAGAAGATTGGCCGGATTTTCCTCTGCACCGGCTGCCGCCGAGAGTAATGAATGTCGGACGCGAACGTCCGGCGCCAAGATCGCGCGGCCTCGCTGGTCTCAGCGGCGGCCGGTGAACGTGCTCCCGGCGGTGATGTTCACGTCCAAAGCGGGCACTGCGACCGGCGCCACCGACACGGTCGGCAACCCGGTTGAAGCGGGTGCGAGGATCTTCGGTTTCAGGAAATCGCCAATTTGTGACATACCTGTACTAGTTTGCCGCGGACCTCTTGCGTGCTTTCCCCGTTTTCGGGACTGCCGGACAGCCGCAGCACAGCAACCGGATTCATGAGGCCGACGGTAATGTGCCCGTCCGCTTCTTCGCGCACGAACACGTTGTAGGGCAGCAGCATCACGATGCTCGGATCGGCGGTCCACGCCCGGTGGGCCGCGAGCACTGGCTTACTAGCGGCGAGGATGCGATAGGACCGCCGGTCCACGTCAGGCGTTTGCGTCGTTGCTTTCTCTACGTCGGTGTTGGTCAACATCCCAAATC
Organism: Binatia bacterium; assembly: GCA_036398075.1. Lineage (GTDB taxonomy): Bacteria > Desulfobacterota > Binatia > UBA9968 > UBA9968 > DATACQ01. The sequence continues at coordinate 9,275 of DASWHT010000172.1, forward strand.
CTTGCGCCTGCAGCGCCTCGATCGCGTGAGCTACGGTCTTGTCGAAACTGTCGATCGCCTGTGTCATGAGAGGATCCGACGTCGCCACATCCGCGCCATCCGCCACAATCCAAAGGCACTAATTGTAAATGCCAACAAACGCTGCGGGCGCGATACCACAATGATGGCGACGGGTAGCAACAAAGCCTCAGGGTGGCTCTTGAGGTATCGAATTGCGTCGCGAACTTTATCAATCGTTCGCGAGAGTCTCCGCAACGAAGCACTATTCCGCGCGATAACGACGCGTTCGATGGCAATTCGCTCGACCAGGTCGTCGCGTTGCTGCACCAACGCTAACGTTCTCGCGTTAGTCATGGCGAGTTCAACTGTTGCTGATCTTTGTAGAGCTCGGCCAGGCTCGCTTCGAATAATCGCGGCCGCGACTTAAGTTTGGCGCGAACCAGGCCACCGGAAATCCCGGCCCCAGCCAGAAACAACAGCGCGAGCGACGCCACGGCGTGCAACCGATAGGGTGTGTCCCAATAGACCGCGATAACGAACAGCGTTGCGAGAACGAACGTCATTAGAGTAAAAAACAGCGCCAACATCGCGCCGAACAAAAGCGCAGTCAGTCTGAGTTTTTCCTCGGCAAACTCGGTCGCAAAAAGTTCCAACCGGGTATGCAGATGTGCGATCAGGCTTGTCGCCAGGTTCTTGACGGAGCTGAAGAGCCCAATGGGCCGCGCGACGACAGACTGGATGTCAAGATTCACTGGCTGATATTCAGTGAAGCTTTAACGCTTGGTAAACAAAAAGCCGATCAATATACCGACAGCGGTGGCCATGCCTACGGCGGTCCAAGGATTGTCCTTCACATAGTCGTCGGTTGCCGTCGCGGCCTGCTTGACCCTGTCGACGACTTGTTGCTCAGCCTGCGCCAGACTTGTCTTGGCGCTCCTTAACTGCTCGGCAAACTTCGCCCGCGCGACGGTGAATCCTTCCCCGGATGCTTTCGCCGTCGCCTGTAGTAAATCATCGGCATCGCTGATGATCGTTTTGAAATCGTCGACCATTTTGCTTTTGGTTCGATTGAATTCGCCCGCTGTTTCTCCGCTCATCGCTGTCTCCTTTTATAATTCGGTAATCACTCGTGAAAAATGATATCGCTTCCCGCCAAGACGTTCGGTGCGCTGTCGCACACAGGGTAAGCAAAACCGGAGACACGATGCCGAAACAAGCGACGTGGCGGCGATTCGGTCGAGGGATCGACCGCCGTTTCTCAAACACGCATGTGTTCGAGAAATGGAGCGTGCCGCAGACATGTGTCGCGGCGACGCGCGCTGAAAATGAAAAAGGCCGGGAAGCAATGCCACTTCCTTAAGCCACAGAACCTAACAATCACAGAATCCGCCGATGCACGCAGATAATCATTCGAGATACACGCAGATAGCCTAGTAATGTTTTGCGTTTATCCTGGCTGTTTATCTGCGTTCATCTGCCGTTGGTTCTTTTCTTAAGGGAGTGCCATTGAGGCCAGGAAGGACTTCTTCAGCATCCTCCTAGTCAAACATGCTGTCGCGAATATCGTTGACCGCCCGATAGCACCGGCACGAAGCGCGCTCCAGACCCTTGCGATCGAGAATCGTGATATGGCCGCGGCTGTAGCGGATCAGCTTTTTTTTCTGCAGCAGCCCGGCAGCCTTGGTGACGCCGACGCGTCGTACCCCGAGCATGTGCGCGAGAAATTCTTGCGTGAGAAGAAACTTGGGCGATTGCATCCGGTCGTGAGTCATCAAGAGCCAACGGGCGAGGCGCGCGTCCAGAAGATGGTGGCGGTTGCAGGCGGCGGTTTGCGCGATTTGGGCCATGAACGTGTAGAGATAGTGGTTTAGCTCGCGTTGCAGCGCCGGGTTATGCTTGATTTCGTTGCGAAACGCGGCCGCCTTCATTCGCGTCGCGGTGCCGGAACCTTGCACCAGCGCGCGCACCGGTGAAACATTGATTCCCAACGCCAGCGGCGTCCCCGCCATGCCTTCACTGCCGACCATCCCGACTTCAACGGTCGCATGGCCATCCACCGGGGTCAGCAAAGAAATGAGCCCAGTGTTGGGAAAGTAGACATGCCGGATATGTTCCCCAGGCTCGCTGAGGATGTCGCCATACGTAAGACTCACTTGTTCAGATCGCGCGAGCATATGCTGGCATTCTTTGCGGGACAGCGCCTGCAACAAGCTATTGGCTACGACGGATTGCTTCGCCGTTGACATCGATTTTTCGGTTCGCATCGAAAAATGCTACATCCCAAGACAACGTGCGTACGGTGCGCTGGCGAACATATGACGCCGATGACCGGCTCCCCGACCCGCTGGTCGGACTTCGTCGGCCTAATCACTGACGGGCGGGACGAGAATTCTTGCGGCGTGATGGCTTCTTGAAGGAGGCCGGCGCCATGCGGACGAAAACGATGTCAGCCCAAAGCACGGCAGCGATCTTCAAACGGCGCGACTTGGGGTTTGCGCCCAACCGGCGCCATGGGAGGAGTTGCGGAGCAATTCAGATGTCGGAAGCTAACTTACTGGAGCGCGGGCTCGCCCGACTCCGAGTGCGAAGGATTAGCCGGACAATTTCGTCTGGATGCAAGGCGGTATAGAGAAAACGCCGCCCTACTGGCGAGGAGTTAACAATCCCATTCCTTAAACCACACCGCGATCAGTCGGATGAAGGCTCGACCAAGTCGCGTAAGCGTGCTTCGCGCTCGCGCAATGCGATCTCGGCACGCTTGCGCTTGGTGATGTCTGTACCGGTGCCACGATAACCGGTGCAAGCACCGGCTTCATCGTAAATCGGCTCGCCGCTGATGCTGTAATAGCCGAGCTGCCCGTCCGGAAGAGCGACCGCGTACTCGAAATCACAGAACGACCAGTGCGCGGCGAGCTCGGATTGGTGCGTGGCCCAGTCGGCGTCGCTGAGAATGACGGCCGGCACCTCCCGCAGTGTCTGGCCCAGAACGTGGCCGGCGCCGGGCATGCCGCTTCCGGTCACTTTGGTAAACCGGAAGTCGCAATCCTTTTCCCAGGTCCAATCGGACGAAAGCTCGGTCAGGCTGCGAAAGCGCGCTTCGCTCTGACGCAGTGCATCTTCGGCCTGTCGCCGCCGCAGAAATTGGCCGACTTGGTCGCCGATGCTCCGCACCGCCTGCAACAGCCGGTCATCCGGTTCGCGCACGGTACCGCTCGCGAAAGCGAGCACGCCGAGCGTCTTGCCTTTCGAGGTAATCGGAAAAACAAACGCGCCATCCATGCCGGTTTCGTGCGCCAGCGCCGTCCGCGACGCGCGCCCGTCTTTCGACCCGTTGAGTATCCACAGCGGTTCGCCCGACTGACACACCCGGCCCGCCAAGCCCGCGCCCGGCCGGAACACCACGCCGCGCGATTTTTCCATGAATTGTTCGACGCCCGCCACCGGCACGCCCCAGGACTCGTCTAGAAGAAGGACGCCCGAGGCGAGGTCGAGGCGAAAGTATCGGCCGCAATCCCAACTCTGTGTTTCGCATACCGCGCGAATCACGGCTTGCAAGGCCGCGGAAGTGTCGTCGGCACCGGCAAGACAACGAGCCACGGTGAATTCAAGTCTCAGCAGTTGCTCCGCGCGCTTGATCTCGGTGATGTCCTCATAAGAGACGATCGCGCGCGCCGCAGCGTCGGCGTGCAAGCGCGTGACGGTAGCCATGAACCAGCACTGTTCGGACGGCGCATTGCAGAAATACTCGTAGCGAAAAAGTTCGCGTTCACCCGCTATCACTTGGCGTATTCCCGCGACCATCGCGATGGCGTCGACGCGCTCGTCGCCGACGATCTGGTCGCACGCGGCGAGATAGTTGCCGCCTTCGGCGACACCGGCGGCGATGCCGCGGTCGGCGGCGGCAAGAACGCGCCAGGCGGTGTTCGCCGTGATAATTGTCCCGTCCGTATCGAGCACGCACACCGGGGTGGCGAGCGCATCGAGGGTGGTGCGGGCGAAGCGATCCGATTCCGGCGCCGCGGCCTGCGCCTGTTTACGCTCGGTAATATCTCGGGTGATTCCGCGATAGCCCTTAAACCGGGCTTGCGCATCGAACATCGGCTCGCCGCTGATGCTGATGATGCGCAGCCCGTCGGCGCGGTCCACGCATCTAAATTCCAGGTCACGGAAAATGGCGCGCCACTCGAGCTGCGTGCGATGCGTCTGCCAATCGATCTCGCTGCCGTTATCGAACGACAGCTCCCACAGCGTCTTGCCGAGGATGCCGCCGTCACCGGTCCAGTCGCTGCCGATTGGCGCGCCGGTGTGCAAAACGAAGCGATAGTGCTCGTCCTGTTCCCAGTAGCCGTCCGTGGATAGCTCCACCAGACTGCGGAACCGCGCTTTGCGTTCGAGCAACGCCGCCTGCGCATCGGGCAACAGAACGGCGCGGCCGCTGGCGGGATCCATGATGGCGTCCACTTGACCCGATTCAATGGCCCGACACTCACGCGCGCCCTTGACCAAGCGCAGGATGTTAGCCTCGAAGCCGGAGCCCATAGGCGCGCTTGAGGAATTCAGGTTGGGCGCGTGAAGATCGGGTTTCTTGGGTTTCATGTTATTCCGAGCGCGTGCAGCACGCTGCTTTTGTCGCTGAGGTTGCCGATGATTTTCGCCGCCGGCGACGGCGACAGCTTGGCGAGGCTGGGCGTGACGAGAATTCCTTCGGCCAGGGCGCGCAGCGGATTTTCGAGAACGTCGATGACTTCGAGCTTGAATTTGTCTTGTAGGTGCTCCTTGCAAATCGCGGCAAGATTGGCGACGGCCCGAACCGAATTGGGCGCGTTGTTCGCGATGTACAGGCGCATCACCACCGTCGTCGTGACTGGGGGAATCGCTGGGCGACCGGATGCACTGCGTTTCGTCTGCTTACGGCGCATCGTGCGCATCCCCCTTGTTCTTCCTTCCGGAATTTCCGGACCTGCCGGAGGCACGACGCTTAGCGAGGGAGGACACTATTCCGGTTGCCGCGCGTCCTGCCGGGTCCGCGCTACGGATCCGGCGCAGCTCCTGCTCGCGGTCGCTCGAGGAAACGATGCGCGCTTCATTGTCGCTGGAGTACATCGCCAGTTCGAGCCGCTGCCGCTCGAGATCCTGCTGCAAGGCCTTGATCCGGGCACGAGTGTCCGCTTCGGCGGCCTGCAGCTCGTGGCGCTTATGATCGAACTCGGCGCGACGCTGTGTCGTTTTGGCTCTCTCCTCGCCCTCCTTTTCCCAACGCAGCGTGCCCATCAGCACCTCGCCTCCCGCGGTATAGACGTCCGCCAGCATCGGGCCGGCATCGCTCAAGACCAGTTCGCGCACCTGGTTCGAGTGCCACGTCCCCCGCGATTTGATGATGGTCAGCGCCCGGTTGCGTTCGCCGCTGCGGATCAGATACGAGAGATGGATCCAGGTATCCGCAATCGTCGAAATCTGGAGATCGGTCGCTTCGGTCTCCGGCTCGTCGCCCTCGTTGATGGCGGTGACCAGCACGGTGATTTTCTGGTCCTTCGCCAAGTAGATGAAGCGGTTGGCGACGGCGCGCGCCGCCGCGATCCCGCCCGCCTTGGCGATGGCCGATAGCGGGTCGATCACCATGCAGCGCGGCCGATGCTCGCGAATCAGCGCTTTTAGCTTTACCAAATGGTCTTCGGCGGCGATGGATTCGGTGCGGCCCGAATACATCCGCAACAGGCCGGACTTGACGTGTGTCTTGAGCTGGATTCCGACCGACGTCAGATTGCGCGCGATGCGATCGGCGCCTTCGTCGAAACTCACGAACAGCGTTCGCTCGCCGCGCCGGCAGGCGGCCTCAACGAACTTGCCCGCCAGGGTCGTCTTGGACGTTCCGGGCACACCCGTGATCAGCGTACTGCTGCCGCGGAACAACCCGCCGCCCAGCATCGTGTCGAGCCGCTCGAAGCCGGCCGAGACCCGCTCGCCCGAAGCGACTTGCTTGATTTCGGCCGGTTCGGGGGCGCCCACTTCCATCCCGGCGGGGCCGAAGCTCACCGGATACTCGCCCGCCACGAAATCCGAGCCGCGATATTTCGTGATCTGGAGCCGGTGTAACGCAACCCCGTGCTCAAGGCGCCGCTCGAATTTGACCACGCAGTCGACCATGAACTGCAAGAAGCCGTAGTTCACGACCTCGGAAGTACCGCCATCGATTTTGGCCGTGATGATGGCGGCGTTCACATCGTTCTTCGCCAGCCAGTCGCGGATGCGGTAGATTTCCCGCATTTCCGCAATCGGGTTCTGCAACAAGGTCAACAGTACATCGATCCCGTCGAACACGATCCATTTCGCGCCGATCTCTTCTTTCTTCGCCTTGAGCATGGCCAGCATGCCGCTCAAATCGAATTCGCCGGACTGGACGACCTCGGGCGACAGCTTCGCGTCCATGAAGAACAGCTTGTTCTTGGTCAGAGCCGGCAGACCCCAATCGAACGAGGCGGCGTTGGCCATGATCTGACGGGCGCTTTCCTCGAACGCGACGAAGATGCCGGGCTCCTGCCGCCGGCGCACGGCGTTGACGAGGGATTGAAGCGCGAACACGGTTTTGCCCGAGCCCGGGCCGCCCCTCAGCAGGCTGGTGCGGTTCCGCGGCAGTCCGCCGTGGCTCAATTCGTCAAATCCAGGGATGCCCGTGGCGATCTTGGGCAGAGGTTGAGGAGCTGCTGTTCTCATGGTTTTTATGTTCACTCCTTACTAACTGCCCTTGGCGCGGGCTTTGAGCTTTTAGTTTTCACATTCGGGAGCAAGCGATCATACTCCCTCTTCACCACCGCATAGCATTCGCATACTCGCGCCTCCAATCCCGGGCGATCGAGGATGGTGATGCGCCCACGGCTATAGTGAATCAGCCCCAGGGTTTGTAGTTTTCCCGCCGCCTCGGTGACGCCTTCGCGGCGCACGCCGAGCATGTTGGCGATTAACTCCTGGGTCATGGTGAGTTCGTTGGTCGGCAGGCGATCGAGACTTAGCAGCAGCCAGCGGCAGAGTTGTTGTTCCACCGAGTGATGCCGATTGCACACCGCGGTCTGCGACATCTGCGTGATCAGCGCCTGGGTGTAACGCAACAGCAAATGTTGCAGTTCGGTATGGCGCTCGAATTCCCTTATCAGCGCGTTTGCTTTCAGCCGATACGCCTGACCGGCGCTTTGCACCAACGCCCGGCTGGGCGTGGTGCCCCCGCCCATGAACAAGGCGATGCCCACCATACCTTCATCGCCGACCACGGCAATTTCCGCCGAGGCGCCATCGGCCATGACGTAAAGCATCGAAACAATACAGCCCGGGAGGGGAAAATAAACATGCTCCAATTCAACGCCGGATTCGTAGATCACTTTGCCGAGCGGCATGGGCGTCAGCTCCACATCGCGACGCAGGCGATCGAATACTTCGACGGGCAAGACCGCAAGCAGGTTGTTACGGGTCGGACCAAATTCGGTTGCGCTGGGCATGATGGTGGTATTGGTGGTCGGAAAACCGCGCAATTTTATCAATGTGCATATTTTACCGTGGATTCATTGATCCGCTATGTACGATATCGCACATAGTGGATCGGCAATGGCAGTAAATCGTCGGCAATGGAGAGATCAATTTTTTCGACAGACCCGGGCGCGGAAAATACCAAAGTAGTCCTGTGGACAGCAGACCGACCTCGACGCGTGTGCGCTAACGCACAGAATCCATGCGCTATTATGTGATTTAAAGGGCGGGAAATCGAGACTGCGTCGCGGGAAGGGGCTGGGGGCTGCGGCAGTTTTAAACGGAGATAACAGGTTATGACACGTAGAATATCTATCATACCTATCGGCGGTGCCGAGCACCCGAATGCAACCCACGGTAAAAAACTTAACGGCAAGCGGTACAGTTTTGGTGCCGCCAAGAAAATCGCTCCAGGTTCCGCCGGGGTTCCGCCGGCGCGTGCGCAACAAGCGCCGCACGATGAAGAGCCTGCTCCAGCGTTGATCAGATACAGACAGCAGTCCAAACCCGCGGCGAATCAAAAGCATGAAATTGAATTGCTTACCGAGCGTAATGCCAGCTTACAGCAAGAACTTATCGAGCTTGCCCAAAAGGAAGCGCAGGCCCGCCAGCTGGCGTACCACGACGGGCTGACCGGTCTGCCCAATCGTAGCTTGCTTCAGGACCGGTTCCACCAAGCCATATCCCAAGCGCAACGGCATCGCAAACCACTGGCGCTGTTGCTGCTCGATCTGGACGAATTCAAACGCGTCAACGACAAGCTGGGGCATGCCAGCGGCGACAAACTCCTGAAAGCGTTGGCGCAACGTTTAAGCGCCGGTATTCGCGGCGCCGACACCGCTTGCCGTTACGGCGGGGACGAGTTCGTCGTCATGCTGTCGGAAATCGACAACTCGGACACTGCGGTTACACTCGCCGTGGAACTCGGTACGCGGTTGGGTCAGCCCTATATCATTGACGGCTACCAAATTCATATAACCGTCAGTGTGGGCACCGCCGTCTATCCGACCGACGGCAAAACTTACGATGCCTTGATAAAGCACGCCGATATCGCGATGTATCGCGCCAAGGGCACCGGCTCCAATATCTCCATTTTCGCGGCGCCTAAGGAACGTCTTGGCAAGGCGGAAATGCAAGACCAGGATGTGTCCAAGGACGCCGACCGAGGGAATGAATATGGCTCTACTCCCCGCGATGACTCGGCCCTGGCGTCGTAGTGGCAAGATACTGACGCATCAACGAGCGTAGCGAAGTAGGAGTGACGGTCCGGGCGCGGCGGACCACGGGTTCCGCGTAAAAGATGCCACGGCAACAATCCGTGGCCGCTGGCGACGAGGCTTCTTGCGCCCCTAAGAGTCTGTTGAAAAAGTCCCGTCCACGGATTTTTCGATTCGTTCGCGCGGCGCATGTCTGCGCTCACTCCCGAAATTTCAACCCCTTGCGCGTTCTAAACAAAGTTCGATCTGCGCTCGGCGGTTGAAAACCGTACAGCGACAAATAGAAAAACGTCCGAACGGTGTGTGCGCCAACGCACTGACTGCATTCCGTTCCGCGACTAACTTTCCTTATTCGTTTCCAAAGCGCTCGCCAGGCGAGTCCTCGGCCTTCGTGGGCGAAGCAAGTGCAAACAGCGGATCCGATCGGGCCCGACCGCTGTGATGAACAATCGGGAATCGATGCAATAGCGAAAGTTCTTCAATGCACCGATTGTGTTCGACGTTTAACTCATTCAATGGATGAAAAGACGATGAAAAATATTCTCAAACACCAGTGGTATCGAACGATGAGCGGGATCGGTTTTGGCGCGCTAGTGATCGCCGGTTGCGCGAGCATTCCGCCCCCGACCGAACAGATTGCGGTTTCAAAGGCGGCCGTTTCCAATGCCACCCGTGCGGGTGGCAATGAGTTCGCATCGGCAGATATGCGAGCAGCGCAGGATAAGCTGGATCGCGCCATTCAGGCGATGACGGCAGAAGATTACGACAACGCCCGATTACTGGCCGAACAGGCACAGGTTGACGCGCAGTTGGCGGCCGCCAAGGCAGGTTCAGCGAAAGCGCAGCAAGCGGCTACTGCTGTGCAGGAAGACAGCGAAGTGCTGCGCAAAGAAATTGACCGCAAAAGCCAATGATCATTCCACGTAAAGGATTTCAGCATAAGGAGTTTATCATGCAAAAATATCGATTCTTGCCAACCGCACTGCTCGCTATGGCCACGCTCGCTGGCTGCAGCACCGTGCCGGAAAATTCTCTTCTCCATGAAGCGCGCAATGACTACCGAGCGGCGCAAAACGATCCGCAAGTGGCTAGTCTCGCGGCGAGTGAAATGAAGCAAGCCGAGGATGCGCTGAACAAAGCCGACAACGCCTCGAACAAGAAAGAAGAGGCCGCCGTGGTCACGCATCTGGCGTATCTGGCGAAACAAAAGGTAGCGATCGCACAGGAAGCCGCCAAGCAAAAACAGGCCGAAGCAACCGTCGCCAGCGCCGCCAAGGAACGCGGCAAAATCCGTCTCGAGGCCAGAACCGCGGAGGCGACCAAGGCGCAGCAAGAGGCGGGTGCATCGCAGCTTCAGGCGGAGGCCTCACAGCGAGAGGCGGCTGCGTCGCAGCAAAAGGCGGAGATGTCGCAGCAGCAGGCCCGCGACGCGGAGATGCGGACAAGCCAACTCCAAGCAGAACTCAGGGAATTGAACGCGAAACAAACCGAACGCGGGTTGGTGGTCACCCTGGGTGACGTGTTGTTCGATACCGACAAAGCGCAGTTGAAAGCGCGCGGTAGCCTGCAAAAACTTGCCGACTTTCTGAAACAACACCCGGAACGCAAGGTGCGAGTTGAAGGCTACACCGACAGTACCGGCAGTGCGGACTACAACCTGGGGCTCTCTGATCGCCGCGCCAATGCCGTGCGCCAGTCCTTGATGGACATGGGCGTCAGCAGCGACCGTATTACCAGCCGCGGCTACGGCAAGGAGTCCCCGGTGGCCAACAACAGCACGCCCGCCGGTCGTCAGTTGAATCGGCGCGTTGAAATTGTTCTCTCCGACGACGTTGGCAACGTCTCGTCGCGCTAGTCGCTTGACCGAACTCGGGCTCTTGTCCCGTTGCGCAAGAGTCCGTACTCAAAAAAGATAAGGAGCGCATGAATATGAAAACCAAGCACTGTCTCGGCAAACCCATAAAGTATGTCGCCGTCGCCGGTACCCTCGCTATGACCCTGTATGTTCCCGCGGCCCATGCGATCCTCATCGATACCGAAACGGCGGTCCAGACCACCGAGACCCAGCAGGACCGCAGCCGTCTTCACGATGCGTTGGATCGCGAACAAGTGAAGGCAAGGCTGCTTGCGCTTGGCGTCGATCCGGCACAGCTGCAGGTGCGCATCGACGCGCTCACCAACGTAGAGGCACAGGCCCTCGCCAAGAATCTCGATGTCATGCCCGCCGGCGGCGATATCGGTTTCTTGGAATTGATTCTTATCATCATTCTGTTGGTGATACTGCTGTGAAGGCATCGAACAATTTTCGGACTTTGCTGGCCGGTGTATCGAATGGGCGAGCGCCGAGGCGGCGGTAATCCGGAATCGGACCACCGCCGCCGTGCAACGCGGAATCACACGACGACAACACCAAGTGAGATTGATATGAATCGTGACATCGTTCAGGGCAATTGGAAGCAGTTCAAGGGTAAGGTGCGGGTGCGTTGGGGCAGGCTCATCGGCGATTATCTCGGCGTGATTACCGGGAGACGTACGCAATCGGTCGGGGAGAGGCAGCGGGCGTTCGGCGTTTTTCGCTCAAAGCATTGAAGACAGCCATTCGGCCCTTCGGCATCATCGGCGCTGAGTAACGCGCCCGATCGGCGAGCGGCCTTCGGCGGCCGCGCACCAGGAAGGTTGCGCCGATACCGGTAGAAAACGATCTGACCGAGGGGAACCCGCTGTTCGGCGGCGAGCTTGATCATACCCAGAATGGGCATTAATATGCCCAATATGGGCACGAAAGAAAAACCCCAGGTTTCCAAGGTCCCGAAGCGCACCAGTCTGGCCGACGCACTGTTCTCGACCATCCAACAGCGCGTGCTGGCGTATCTGTTCGGCCAGCCGGATCGCAGTTTCTTCGCCACCGAGCTAATCAAGCTCGCCGGCGGCGGCTCCGGCGCCGTGCAGCGCGAGCTGGCGCGGCTGGCGGACAGCGGGCTGGTCACGGTCACGCGCATTGGGACGCAGAAACACTACCAGGCCAACCCGAAGTCGCCGATCTTTGCCGAGCTGTGCGCCATCGCACAGAAGACTGTAGGCTTGGCCGAACCGTTGCGCGAGGCGCTCGCGCCGTTAGCCAAGCGAATCACGGCGGCGTTTGTGTATGGCTCGGTTCCCAAAAAGCAGGACACGGCGAAGAGCGATATCGATCTGATGGTGGTAAGCGACAGCCTGTCTTATGCCGATCTGTTCGCCGCCCTGGAAGAGGCAACGCAGCGGCTCGGACGGACCGTGAATCCCACGGTGTATTCCCGGAAGGAGATCGACAAACGTGTTCGGGCGGGCAATGCGTTCACTAAGCGAGTGTTGGTGCAACCGAAGCTGTGGGTGATCGGGGAGGAGCATGACCTTGCCGCTTGAAAACCTGAGTGGACCCGGCAAGTCGCTGCAAAAAGAACCGCCGGACGCAAAAGAGTTCACCGGCCTGAAACGCTCCGGCTTGGCGCGCCTGTCCGACGCCGCCAATACCGCCAATTCGTTGGAGGGACGTTTCGATCTTGCCTACAACGCCGCGCATGCCCTGTGTCTGGCCGCGCTGCGCTGGCATGGTTACCCGGCCGGCCAACCGCTACATCGTGTTTCAGGTGTTGCCGCACACGCTCGGTTTGGGACCGGAGGTCTGGCGCGTACTGGCCAAGTGTCATGAGATTCGCAACCTTGGCGAGTACGAGGGCGACTTGAACATCGATGATCAGCTCGTCAAGGATCTGATCTCGGCGTGTCGCGCGGTGGCGGCCAGACTCGATACCCTGAAGCCACCTGCGGGAGCGAAGTAGGTATACCGGCTTTGGGCGAACACGGAACCGGACGGGCGAACTAAGTTCTGTTCGATTATTTGTAAACGGGCCCCCGTCAACCGAGCTTCCTCGCCAAATCCTCCGCTTTCAAGTACGTATCGCGGCGCGGAACGTTGATGGCGGTGGTTGAGAGCGGCACGGTGCGCGACTCGCCGTTTTTGGTGTCGGGCAACGGCGCGATGCGGCGCGCGACGGCGCCGTGATGAATATCCAGTTTTAAACCTTATCCGGATCGCAGGACGGTTCTATTTGATTGAATTGATTGGTGGGCGATGTAGGGTTCGAACCTACGACCCCTGCCGTGTG
>DASWHT010000173.1:0-3146 GCA_036398075.1 Binatia bacterium
GGCCAACCGGCTCGCACCAAAATACTTCAAGGAAGGCGATGCCGCCGGTTACGCCAAGGAGCGCGACCTGCTCGGTTACGACCCCTACGCCTGCGTCCTTACCGACTCGGACCGGAAAAGCATCCAAGCGTTAAACCGGTACCAGATCGAACAGGGATTGGTGAAAAAAGAACTCCCCCTCGAAAGTCTGTTCGTGAAGGAAGCGTTTACGATGTGAAGAATGGAATGATGGAGGACCGAAAGGTTGGAGTGCTGGAGTAACGGAGTGGTGGAGTATTGGGTTTCGGAATTTTCCATCACTCCAATACTCCAGTACTCCATCACTCCACTTTGATGACGCGAGGACCCTATGGCCACAACTGATGAACTTTTTCCGCGCGTGCGCGCCACGCCGCTTCCCGGCGGATACATGGGCAAGATGCTGCGCGTCGATCTCAGCACCGGCTCGATGAAAGATGAGAACTTGCCGGAAGAGCCGGTGCTTAGAAAATTCATCGGCGGGCAGGCGTTGGCTTTATATATGCTCATGCGTGAGCTGCCGCTGGACGTGAAACCTTACGATCCGGCGGCGAAGATGGTCATGATGACCGGGCCGCTGACCGGCACCGGCTTTACGCCCGGCGGTACCAAAGTCTGCGCGGTGTTTTTGAGCCCGATGACCAATTATTCACTGGGCCGCGGCGCGTCTAGCGGCTACTGGGCGGCTTATCTGAAGCAAGCGGGCTACGACGGCATTATTGTCGAGGGAGCGGCGCGCAAGCCGTGTTATCTATTCATCAATGACGGCAAGCCCGAGCTCCGCGACGCGGCTAGATTCTGGGGTAAGGGCGCGCGCGATACAGAAGACATGTTGCGCGCTGACGTCGGCATCAAAGACGCCAAGGTGATGGGTATCGGGCCGGCGGGCGAGCACAGGGTGCATGCGGCGATGCTGTGCAACGACTACAATCACTCGGCGTCGCACAGCGGCGGCGCGATCTTTGGCGCCAAAAAACTCAAAGGGATCGTCGTGTGGGGCACCAAGCGGCCGCCGCTGCATGATCGAGCGGCGTTGATCGAAGCGGGCCTGCGCTGGCGCAAAACCTTGCAAGTCTATGCCGTCGAAGATCGCTATACCGTGGGCCATGCGCGGCATCTCGAAGCACTGCCTAATAATAATATGCAGAGCACGCTCATCGCCGATCACAACCGCGGTTTCGAGCAAAACCGCGTGACCCAACGGCCATGCTTCCAGTGCCAGCGGCTCTGTCCCTGGGACGTGGAGATCGGTGAAGGAGAGTTCAAAGGCAAGATCGGCCACTTCAACGCCGGCGCCGAGTGGCTCGATACGTTCTGGAACCTCGGCGTCAAGGGCAACGCGACGCTCTATCTAGCCGAGCGCATCAACGATCTCGGCATCGAGTGCGGCCATTTTGCGTTCGGCGCCGGTGTTCTCTTTGAAGCTTATGACAAAGGACTGGTGAAAGCCGAGGACTGCGATGGGCTGCGCCTGGAATGGGGCAACGTCGAAGCCATAGACAAATTGCTTGAAATGACCGCGCGCCGCGAGGGCAAGTGGGGCAACCTGATCGCCGACGGGCCGCTGGAGGTGGCGGAGGCTATCGGCGGCGACGCCGTCCAATGGGTCGTTCACACCAAGCGGGGCGTTCCCGCGATGCATGACTGGCGGCCGCATTTCAGCAACATGTTGCGTGAGATCGTCGCCAGCGGCGGCATGAAGCCGCAGGGAGGCGGGCAAGCCAGTCCGCCGCCCGATCTCAAGTATCGGGAAAAATGGGGTCCCCTCGACCGCGATGATCCAAAAGGCTGGCCGCAGTCCAATGTGATCGCCGAGCAGTACCGCCAGTTCATCGGTCTCATGGGCGGCTGTTGGTTCGCGCAGATGCACATGAAACCGGACGGGCTCAAGAGCATTATCGATTCCTTCAATGCTACAACCGGTTGGAAATTCGATCTCGACGAGGCGATGCTAGCCGGTTACCGCAGCGCGATCTTGCAGAGCATCTTCGGCACGCAAAGAGGCTGGGTCGCGGATCACGATTGGCAGCAAGTGGGCCAGAGATTTCTCGATCCGGTGCCGGACGGAAAGTACAAGGGCTTCACGATTGGGAAATGGTTGCCGGAAATGGTCCGCGAGTATTATCAGTTATCCGGCCGGCACGAAAAAACCGGCCGTCCTTACATGGATACGCTCAAACAGCTTGGGCTGGAAGAATTTAGCGAATGGGCGCAGTTGGATTAAGTAAACAACTTAACTTCAGAAATGAAAATCGTCGTTACAGGAGGAGCAGGAAGACTTGGACGATTTGTCATAAAAGAACTGCTAGGGCACGGTCATGAGGTTTCATCTATCGACACGGTTGTGCCCACAGAACCAGCCTGCCGCTCATTAGCCGTGGATTTGCGAGAGGTGAAGGGACTTTTTAGTGTCTTTGAAGGCGCGCAGGCGGTTATGCATCTGGCGCGAATACCGTTTCCTTACACAGCCAATGGCTTCGATCCCGCGAGCCGGATATGGAAGACTCCGGATGTCGCGGCAGACGCGGAAAGATTCTGTCACAATGTGACGATTAGCTACAATGTCCTGGTTGCGTCCCTGGAAGCGGGAGTAAAAAGGATCGTATCCGGTTCGAGCCTCGCGGTTTACGGACTTTACTATCCTTCCTGCCTGAATGCGCCTGATTACCTGCCCATTGACGAGAATCACCCTCTCATTCCGCAGGATCCCTATGGGATGACGAAGCTCGTGGGAGAAAAATTCTGTGATTCTTTCGCCAGGAAGAAGGAGATCCAGATTGCCAGCCTGCGCTTCGCCGGTATCGCGACGGATGAGCAATATCCAATTTTGCTGGAGAGACGAAAGGATCCACTCTGGCGGGGGACGGGGGCGTTGTGGAGCTACATCGACGTGAGAGACGCGGCGGCAGCTTGCCGATTGGCGGTTGAGCGGGATTTTTCCGGCCATGAAGCCTTCAATATATGCGCGCCCAAGACGATCATGCAGGAACCCACCCGCGAGCTTGTTGAGCGCTATCTTCCTCAGGTGAAGCTCGTCAAGTCAGGCCTGAAGGAAAACTGGTGCGGCTATGATGTCGGTAAGGCCGAGAGCATCTTGGGTTTCCGCGCCGCGCGCCTCCTCGTAAACC
>DASWHT010000174.1:0-2336 GCA_036398075.1 Binatia bacterium
CTTTTCTGGGTGCATGCCACGCTGATCGATTCCGGCATGGTAGCCTACGATAACTTCGTCGAGCCGCTTTCGCCGGTAGAAGCGTATCGATACTACGAAGAAAGCAAAATACTCGCGCGGCTGTTCGATATCCCTGAATACATCGTGCCGGCATCGCTCGCAGCCTTCCAAGCGTACATGAAAGCTATGCTCGCAGGGAATCAAATCGCCGCCGGACCCAGCGCGCGGGCGCTGGCAAAGGAAATTCTTTATTCCCTCCCCTGGCTCTTGAAGCCGACTGGGCCGCTCTTTCGTTTGATAACTGCCGGATTATTGCCGGGGGAACTCAGAAAAGCCTATGGCTTAGGTTGGAACCAACGGCGAGAAAAAACATTTAAGCTCTCAACTCTAACGATTCGGACACTGCTGCCTCTTGTTCCGCGGCCGCTCCGCATCGTGCCCCAAGCACGCGCCGCGGAGCGGCGCGCAAACAAAGATGGAGTTTTGAAATGACGGAATATTGGAGTGTTGGGTCTTGAGACCCTAAAAGCAATGGACCTTCGACTCCTATTCTTAGCGTCTGAAACTTTTTGAACGATTGGAACGACTGGAACGGTTACAAAGGTCCTTACGCGGGCAGACCCGTGCCTTCCGGCGCCCCGAGCATGAGATTCAAGTTCTGAATCGCTACCCCCGCTGCTCCTTTGCCGAGGTTGTCCAGACGCGCCATGAGCAGGACGTGGCCCGATTGGTGCGGTAGAACGCGCAGAGAGATTCGGTTGGTTTCGTTATTCGCCTGCGGATCGAAGGTGAGCTCGTCGGCGTCGCTCGCATCCGTCAGCGGTTCGACTTCGACAAAAGTTTCTCTTTCATAGCGCGCCGCAAACGCGTCCCACATCGCTTCTCCTGTGGTTGTCTTCGGTAAAGCCTTCGCCGGGATCATAATCGCGACCCGCATGCCGCAGCGAAAAGGGCCGACGGAAGGCAAAAAATGCGGTTCGGCGCTAAGCGCGCCGTGGCGCATGATCTCGGGAATATGCTTGTGGACTTTGTTGATGCTGTAGGGCGCTTCGTGGCCGAGCTTGAGCAATCCGCGTTTAGGATCCTCCCAGCGCTCGATCAGCGAACGGCCACCGCCCGAGTAGCCGGAAAGCGCGTGGATCGATAACGCTGAATCGGCAGGTATGAGCCCGGCATCGACGAGCGGGCGAACGAGCAAAACTACAGCGGACGCATAGCAACCCGGATTTGCCACCCGCGGCGCTGTCGCGATGCGTTCTCGCTGGCCCGAAACCAGTTCCGGCAAGCCGTAAACCCAGCCCTCGCTCACGCGGTGCGCGGTGCTGGCATCGAGGATACGCACCGGAGAGTCGGCGAGCCATGCCGCCGCGGCCTTCGCGGCGTCGTCGGGTAAGCAGAGAAGCACGATGGTGGCGTCGCGCAAAGCCTGCTTACGCGCGTCAGCGTCTTTGCGCAACTCCTCGGGGAGAGTGATTACCTCTATATCATCCCGCCCCGTGAGCCATTCACGGATGCGCAAGGCCGTCGTTCCCGCCTGGCCGTCTATGTAGATTTTGCGCGGCATATGGGATTTCTTCTTATCTAAGCTTGGTTCAACGTTCAAGGTTCAATGTTCAACGTATGCCGGAGTCCAAATTGAACGGCTAAACCGTGTCCCTAACGTTGAACATTGAACCGGCGTACCCGCTTAGATTCCAGGTTCCTTCGGAGGGAGCGGCGGCTTGGCGATATTCTTGGAGATTTCCTCGACGTCCCAAAGTTTCGAGAATTTAAGGGCCCTCGGGCAATGGCTATAAGACTCTTCAACGTCGAGCAATAGACCTTGAAGCACTTGCGCTTTTTCGTCGGGATCGTGTGCTTCGTGTTTTACATTCAGGAGTTCAGCACCGTCGATCACTCTGACTCCACCGTTGACTCGCACCGTCTGATTATGGCCTGGTATGAAGAAGACCAAACCAACCTTCGGATTGGTTTCGATATTGCCGTAGCCGTGAAACAGTTTGTTCCCGGCGACGTCGGGAATGAAAAGTTGCCTGTCGTTGAGGACCTTCACGAACCCAGGCGTGCCGCCCTTCGGCGACGCATCGCAATTGCCATCGGCGTTGCTCGTCGCCAACACGCAAAAGGGCGACTGTCTGATGAAGTCTTGAATCCACGAGGCCATCTGAGGCTTAACTTTACCCGCGGTACGCGGAACGGGATAGCCGAATTTTTCTTGATATTTATTTTGCACTACCAACTCCGATAGGATGATTAACACCCGAGGCCCCTGCTGCCGTTAAGCCGTAGCGTTTCTGCTCGGCCCGATTGGCAATTGGCCGGCGGGTGGAAGCAGC
>DASWHT010000175.1:0-6451 GCA_036398075.1 Binatia bacterium
CATCGACGCATTCGTCGCCGGCGTAGGAACCGGCGGCACCATCACCGGCGTCGGGGAAGTTTTTAAAGCCAGAATGAAAAACGTCCACATCGTGGCGGTGGAGCCGGCGGCCTCGCCCGTGATTTCCGGCGGCGAGCCCGGCTACCATAAAATCCAGGGCATTGGCGCCGGGTTCATTCCTGCGGTGCTAAACCGCGACATTTTGGACGAGATTATAACGGTCAGCGACGAAGAAGCGATTACTCACGCCCGCCGCTTGGCGGCGGAGGAAGGCCTGCTCGTCGGTATTTCCTCCGGCGCGGCCTGCGCCGCGGCGCTGAAAGTTGCCAAGACCCTGGGGAAAGACCATGTCGTGGTCACCATTTTCGCCGATAAAGGCGAGCACTATCTGAGTACCGATTTGTTTGGCGACAAGCGATGGACACAAAGCTCGACCAACTAGAGAGCATCCTCCGTCAAACCGGCGGCGTCATGGTGGCGTTTTCGGCGGGAGTCGACTCGACTTTCCTGCTGAAAGTTGCCCACAGTGTTCTCGGTGACCTGGCCGTCGCGTTGACCGCTTCTTCTCCCACCGTGGCGCCGGGAGAACTCGACGCCGCTAAAGAGTTCACTGGCGGCTTGGGCTGCCGTCACATCGTCGTAGACTCTCACGAGCTCGCCAACCCTTCCTTCTCGCAGAACCCGGCGAACCGCTGTTTTTTTTGCAAAGACGAGCTGTATCGAATTTGCCGGGATCAGGCGCGCCAGATCGGCATCGATGTCATCGTCGATGGCACCAATCTGGACGACCTCAAGGATCACCGCCCAGGCCTCAAGGCCGCCAATGCATTTGGCATACGTCACCCGCTAGTGGAAGCCGCGCTGACCAAAGACGATATCCGCCGCTATAGCCGGGAGCTGAGCCTGCCGACCTGGGATAAGCCGTCGAGCCCCTGCCTTTCGTCGCGTTTTCCCTATGGCACGGAAATCAATCTCGAACGGCTGAAGAAAATCGCCGCTTGCGAAGTTTTCCTGAAGGAACTTCGTTTTCGTGAATTTCGCGTGCGCTACCACGGCGATCTCGCGCGCATCGAGGTCGCCCCCGGTGAGATCGAGCGGTTGATGGAAAAAAATACCCGGGAGGCCGTGGTGCGCAGATTCAAAGAGGTGGGCTTCAATTATGTCAGCCTTGATATGCAAGGCTACCGCACGGGCAGCATGAACGAGGCGCTCGCCGCGAAACCGGGTTAGGGAATCCGCCCTTGGCGGATCAAAGTTTCGGCAAGCCAGATATCGTCCGGCAAGGTAATTTTGAAATTGGTCCTTTCGCCGTCGAGGAGAAAGACTCTCTCGCCTTTTTTTTCCACCAGCATTGCGTCGTCGGTCGCCTCGATTTTTTCCCGCGCGGCCCAGGCATGGGCCGCCGAGATGATCTCGCGCTTAAATACTTGCGGGGTCTGAATCTCCCATAGGGAACCGCGCGGCGGCGTGGTTTCAATCCAACGGTCCGCGCCGACGATTTTGATCGTATCCCGCACGGGCAACCCGACCACTACCGCGCCCTTGTCGCGGGCAACTTCAACGCAGCGATCGATGAGCGCCGGTGACACAAATGGCCTGGCGCCGTCGTGTATCGCGATGATATCGGCGTCATCGCCGGCCTTTTCCAGACCTCGCCTTACCGATTCCTGCCTGGTGGCGCCGCCGCTCTGTAAAACCCACGGGCGATTTCTCGACGTCGCGTCCGCCTGAAGCATCGCTTCCGCATGCGAAAGCTGATCGGCGGCAACAACGACAACGATTCTGCCGATGCTGCGCGCTGAGTAAAACCGGCCCAGGGTGCGCAGCATCATCGCCCGGCCGCAAAGAGGCAGAAAAATCTTCGGCGGATTACCGCCGATTCTCCGGCCTGCGCCGGCGGCGACGATTATCGCGGTGGCGTCCATTATTCAGTAAACCCCGTACCACGGACTTACGTACGTGGCTTTCAGGCACTGCCCTTGGTGGGATTTCAGAACATTCACCCCGCACTCACCTACGGCGCGTTCTGTGGTACGGGGTAAACAACAAAAAAGCCGAGGGATACTTCCCCTCGGCTCTTTCTAGAGGTCAATTTAAGAATCGGCCGATAACTCAGTGAGTAAATATATGGCGCAGCTCCTCCATGATCTTTTCCTCGGAATGCGCCCGCGCGATGGATAATTCCTTCACCAGAAGATTGCGCGCGGTGTCGAGCATTTTCCGCTCGCCGAAGGAAAGCTCCTTGTCGCCCTTGAGCACGAAAAGGTCGCGCAGCACCGTGGCGATTTGGAGCACGGAGCCCGTTTTGATTTTCTCCGTATATTCACGATAGCGTCGATTCCATGTCTGTTGATCCGTTTCAACCTTTTTTTCCCGCAAAATTTTGTACACCTTTGTAACCATGGCGCGGTCGATCACTTTGCGCAACCCCACCGAGTCGACATTGTCGATGGGAATCATGATCTTCATGCCGGTTTCAAGAATGCGCAACATGTAAAACTTCCTCTCGGTACCGGATATGGCGTTGGTCCGTATCGCTTCGATTTCCCCCACTCCATGAGCGGGGTATACTACCTTCTCACCTACTTTGAACATCGGAAACCTCCTCGCGAAGACGAGCTACCCGACTCGTAATCGGCCTTTCGTGTAAGATGGCTGTTCGGATCGTTTTGGCAGAAGAGCAGTGATTTTGGTCGGAACGGTGGCGTAAAGACTAGTCGGCGCGGGTAATGCGTTCTAATTAACATGCCGTTTTCTTGCCACATACTCAACAGACGATCGGCCGACGCACGGCCCGCTCATTTGCTGTAACGTACGCTTAACTTATACACCACGGTTTGCGGGGCCGTCAAGAGAACCGCTGTAGAGGCGAAAGAAAAGGGTTTTCAATAGATTAGGTGTTAACTATTCATGTCTAAACGTTCTCTTTTGGCAGGCAAAATAGCAGGCTCGATGCCGGTTGCTAGCTGACTTCCAGAGCCATGAGAAAGGCATCTTCGCCGTCATCCGAATAGTAACCTTTACGCACACCGGTGACGGCAAATCCCATGGATTCATAGAGCTTTTGAGCGGGCAGGTTGGATTTTCTGACTTCTAGCGTGATTCGGGAAGACGCGCGGCTGCGGGCCTCGAGCACAACCTGCTCCAGGAGGCGACGACCCAAACCGCGGCGCCGAAAATCGCTATGCACCGCAACATTATGGATATCGATCGCACCCGGCAGCAACCAGAAAAGGATGTAGCCCGCGATCCGGCCATCGATCTCAGCCAGAATCGAGCGCGCGTATTCTGCCTGCATCTCCTGGCGAAAGAACCGCTCGCTCCAAGGGTATGCATACGCGGTTCGTTCGATGGCCATGACATCGGCGATGTCCGCAAGAGTTATAGGCCGGAAGGTTAACTGGCCGCCGGACGCAAAAGAGCCATAGGTAGCGTGATCATCTTGTGGCTCCTTTTGGAATAGGCCGCTCCAGAATTTCGGACTAACGATAAGCGTTCCCCCACTGATTTTCCTTGAGCAAAAAAACCTCAAGGAGTTTGTCTTCAAATTGGTGGCAAAATCCAACGACGTTTTCTTTCAGCGTGATGACGGTGGTAAATTCCGGCGGGAACGCGCCGAAACTGGAAGAGATCTTCCGCACGCCTTCGTCGGTGCACCGCCCCTTGATGATGAATTGCCCGTTATTGAGTATCAGATCATATTCATAATCCGGCAATTCGTCCGGTAATTTCGCGCGGCCCGGGATGCCGACATCGGGCATCCAGCGCGGGAATTCCAGGCGCAGCAGAAACGCCCCGCCGCGGTCCTCCATCGTATAGACGTTGCCGTATCGGCGTTCCCGCTCGAGTTTTTCGACAAACCCCTTGGAATAAAATCCATCCACCGGGACCGGCCGCTCGCGTAACAGGCCCGCATGCTTCTCAAGCAGCGGCCCGAGGAGCAGCGCCATTGGCGCGCCGTAAAGCGAGGCCGGGAATTTCATTTCGCCGGCGGGTTTTGCTCCGAAGATACCGTCTCGAAGGCGAAACACGGCTTCGAGGGCGGCTACGAGGATGCCGATCAAAATGTAAGAATTTATTGCCGGGCTTGCGATAATCTCCGGCCCATGTATGCCAACGGCAACGCCCGTCGCGACTACTGGATAAAGAACGAAGTTATGCAAGATATTGAGTCCCGTGCTTCCCGCCGCTGTGAACAACGGGCTTTGCACGGCGTCTTCGATTCTTTTCTTCATTTCATGCGGCAAAGCGCCAAGGGCCGGTTGCGCCAGCAGAACTAGAATTTTCAGCCAGCCTTGCCCGAGTGAGCCGCCGGCTTTGAACTGACTTGATACTTCCGCGAAACTCACGGGCAATTCATTGGGGAAGGTCTTTTTCGGAGGCGGCGCTTTCTTGACCGGCGCCGCCGGCTTGGGCGCTGCCACAGGTTGGGCGGCCTTGGCGGGCGCCGGGTTCACCGCCGCCGCTGCCTGAGCGGCCTTCGGAGGCGCCACCGCTTCTGGCGCCGCCGTCGCTTCGGGCGCCACCGGGTTTACTGCCGCCACCGCTGCCGGAACCGGAGGGGGGCTTACGGACTTTAACCCTTCGCTGACGCCGGCTTCCGCCGGCGTTTCGCCCTTGCGAAATCGCGATTGAAAATTCTCGCCGAAATCGGTGTCCTGATGGAGCACTCTGGCCCGGGCGATTAAATCTTCCTCGGATTCAATGTTGTTGGGATCGGTCACGCAACAATCCACCGGGCAGACCGCCGCGCAAGCTTCGTAGTCATGAAAACCGACGCATTCAGTGCATAATATGGGATCGATGACAAAGACGGGATCTCCCTGGCTAATTGCATTGTTCGGGCATTCCGGTTCACATGCCCCGCAATTAATGCACTCAACGGTGATCATCGTCGCCATGAAATAACTCCCCAAGCGTTTAGGTTTAATTACTTGCTTCCCATTTGGTTGTCAATGTTTCGCGCCCTTCGGTTGTGGTTCAGTTTGATTTCAACGCCGCATCGATGTAGGGGCAGGCCTGCGTGCCTGCCCTCCGAACGGGCAACCACATAGGGTTGCCCCTACAAATTTTGGTGAAACTGAACCACTACCCCGCCCTTCTTGAATGTCGCGAAAGGATCATGTTAGCTAATTCCTCTGGGGCGGCGTACCCAAGTGGTTAAGGGAGAGGTCTGCAAAACCTCGATGCAGCGGTTCGAATCCGCTCGCCGCCTCCAATTTTGCGTCTGGTTTAACTCCTCAGAACCGCTCCAGTGCAAAAATCCAACTATCTCCCCTATGCTTGCGAGCTAGGGTGCGAGGCCGGCTGCCGAAAGGTTGCCGGCCTCAGTGTTTTTGGCCCTCTATCTTGCGAATCGTCGGAAGATGTCACTGTGGTACACCGCTCATCTCGGTTACCCTTTTACTCGCTCTGAGAGTTAGCCCGTTATTAGTTCATCTTGAGTCTCAAACGGATCGTGAATTTGCGTCGGTTCTTCGTTCCTGAATCGTGATGCTACTTCTCTCAATTCTTCCGAAGCCCGATAAACTCTTCCTCGTTTCTCACCGCTTGCAATCAATAATCCCGTTTGTACCAGGAACTTAAGATCACGACTGGCAACTACATCGCTCACTTCTGTTAGATGCCTATAGTGTGCTGCCCTCACATAATATCCCATGGCGGCATCAGAAAGAGCGTAGATAGCGCGTTCGGGAAGACGCTTGGCCCTTATCTCTCTTTCGAGATGGTCCCAAAGTTTCGCAATCATGCGAGTCCGTCTCAGCAGAGTCGCCGCCTGGCGATAGTGGGCGGTGAGATTAAAGCGGATCCATGGCGTGGCGTCGTTTTTCGGCTGCCATGAACCCTGCCCCACTTCTGCAAGCACATCGTAGTATCTGCGGGTATTCCGTCCTAAGTATTCTTCTATCGATGAAAATGTGGGGTCCACAATTCCTAGCCCAACGGCCAATATTAAGCTTTGTAAGCACCGTGACATCCCTCCATTACCGTCGGAAAAAGGATGGATCATAACCAAATTCAAATGCGCCGTTGCTGCCTTCACTAGGATATGATCGTTGTCTTGTGGGCCCTGAAGATAGGAAATAAGCTCTGCAATAAGCTCCGGGACCACTGCCGACGGCGGGCCTTCGTAAACAACGTTGCCTTGCTCTTCGTTTCGAACATAAATCGGACCTGGACGCCAATTACCTGGATGCTTGCTGAGGTCATGTTGTAACATCATAAAATGCAAGCTGCGCAAATAGCCTTCGTTGATAACAAAGTTTGGATCTTTGGCCAGTTGGAGAACGTAGGTCATTGCGTTTCGATACCCGGTAACCGCTAACCAGGTTTCGCCCTCTGCGCTAAGAGGTTCTTCGCCCTCAACAGCGGCGATTGCATCTTCCGCACTCACCAAATACCCTTCGATGCTATTTGAACCTTGTATGGCACGGGCAAACGTATTGCGCCT
>DASWHT010000176.1:0-2511 GCA_036398075.1 Binatia bacterium
CCGTGACGAAGCAGACGCCCAAACAGTGCATTCCCTCCCCGTCATTGGTGCATTTTCGCACGGGCCGCGGCGGCGTGGACAAGGGAGCCTATCCCAACATGGAGGAATTTTTCGCCGATCTGGCGCGCGTTTACCGGGAGGAAATCGCCGAACTCGCCGCCGCCGGCTGCACCTATCTGGAGATCGACGACGTGAATTTCGCTTATCTTTGCGATCCTAAAATGCGCGAAGGGGCGAAAAAGATCGGCGAGGATCCTGACAAACTCCCGGCTTTGTACGCCAATCTGATCAACGAATGCATCAAGGACCGCCCCGCTAATATGTCGGTGTGCACGCATCTATGCCGTGGCAACTTTCGCAGTTCCTGGGTCGCCGAAGGGGGCTACGATCCCGTCGCCGAAGTCCTCTTCAATGCGCTCAAGGTTGACGGCTATTTTCTCGAATTCGACACGCCCCGCGCGGGAAATTTTGCGCCACTGCGTTACCTGCCGAGGGACAAAAAACTCATCCTTGGCTTGGTGACGTCAAAAACGGCGGAGCTGGAAAACCCGGATGAACTGAAGCGCCGTATCGACGAGGCAAGCAAGTTCGTGCCGCTGGACCAACTCGGCATCAGCCCCCAGTGTGGCTTCTCCAGCACCGTGCTCGGTAATAAGTTGACGATCGATGACCAGATCGCGAAATTAAAACTGGTAGTTCAAGTGGCGCGGGATGTGTGGGGCTCCTAGGCTGTCGCGGGTTGCTGAACGTCCATTGGCTGTTATATTAGACCTGAAATACGGAGGTGACGTATGCGCAGATCGTTGCTTGCCATTCTATCAGCGGTCACTTTGGCGTGGGTTCTATCGGGGTGCCAAGCGCTGACAGGCGATACCTTGGGTCAAAATATCGATGACACCACAATTACTACTCAGGTTAAAGCCAAGCTCGCCGGGGACAAAGCCTCGTCGGTAACCCGGGTTCAGGTCGACACAAACCGCGGCGTGGTGCAATTGTCGGGCACGGTGGAATCCTCCGCGGACCGATCCCGCGCCGAGCAGCTCGTGCGCGGCGTTGACGGCGTAAAGAGCGTCGTCAACAACTTGCAGGTGCAGCGCTAGCCGCCAAGCAAACGCCGGGCCGTCGATTATTTATTTGTATACGGAGTCGATGAAGCCGCTTTTTTCCAGCTGATCGACGATCGAGTTGTCGACGAACTGTTCCGGTCTCGGAAAAGGAAGGCATGGAGGGGCTCGATGGAGCTAAGGAGGAACAAATTACCCAGCCTTTCTTGGCACAAGTCGGTCCCGTGGTTTTCCTGGCTCTGATATTTTTTCTCAATTTCATTTCCCGGATTATATTCTCGCCGCTGTTGCCGACCATTGAGAAAGAGTTAGGGATTGGCCATGCCCAGGCCGGCTTCTTTTTCTTTCTGATATCCGCCGGCTATCTGACTGGCTTGCTCGGATCGGGCTTCCTCTCGTCGCGCACGACCCATCGCCGAACCATCCTTATTTCCGCTACGGGTGTCGGCTTCGCGCTCCTGACTCTTTCGTTTTCAAGTAGTCTTTGGGCGATGCGTGCCGGTCTCTTGGGGTTGGGAGTGGCCGCGGGACTTTACATGCCTTCTGCCATCGCGACCATCACGGCCCTGGTCGATCAGCGGCACTGGGGCAAAGCGATCGCGGTGCATGAACTCGCGCCCAACCTGGCTTTTTTCTTTGGCCCCTTCGTTGCGGAGTTGTTTCTGAGCCGGTCAAGTTGGCGTGCGGCGCTGGGTGTTCTCGGCGTCGTATCCGTAATCATCACGGTGGCCTACTACCATTTCGGGCGGGGTGGTAGATTTTCCGGCGAATCCCCAGCGTCCGCCGCTTTTGGCTCGCTGATGCGCACATCGGCGCTTTGGATCATGCTGATCCTCTTTGGATTGGGTGTCAGTTCCACCATCGGTGTGTACGCAATGCTGCCGCTCTATCTCGTGAGTGAGCGCGGCATAGAGGCGAGCAGGGCGAATACTTTGACGGCCTTCTCTCGATCATACGGTCCGATATCCGGCGTTGTCGGCGGCTGGGTGTCGGACCGGCTCGGTCCGAAGCGGACGATGGTGCTAAGTTTGATCTTTACCGGCGTGTCAACTCTGCTGCTGGGCTTGGTTGCCGACTCTTGGCTCAGTGCTGCGGTTATCATTCAGCCGGCGCTCGCCGTGTGGTTTTTCCCCGCGGGTTTTGCCGCCCTCGCGGTCATCGCGCCACCCCATGCGCGCAACCTTGCCGTTGGTTTTACGATTCCATTCGGCTATTTGATCGGCGGCGGCGCGATTCCCACGCTGATCGGCGTTATGGGCGACGCGGGTTCCTTTGCTTTCGGATTCATGACGACGGGAATTCTCATCACTTGCGCAGGGATGCTGGCGCTGCTTCTCAAGTTACCCGCCGGTGCGAAGGGCGCGGCGTGATTTTGAGTTGTTATCGGCAGCCAGGCTGTTCTATAAGGTGGCGTATGCTCAACGTGGACCAATTTGCCGCCAAAATC
>DASWHT010000177.1:0-3112 GCA_036398075.1 Binatia bacterium
GCGCGACGAATCGGTAACCAAGGGAGAGAGGAGATTTTTACACAAAGAGCACAAAGGTCAACAAGTTTGGGACGGCTATAGCCGTCCCCTTGTCGGAAAATTTAACCGCTGAGAATGCAAAGGACGCAATGAATGGGGACAAACCTCGCAGGACACGAAAGGTTCGGGCTTCTTTTCCAAAACCTTTGTGCTCTTTGTGTAAGAGTTTGCTGCCCGCGCTAGCGCGGCGGCAACGGGCCTTGTTCGGCCATCTTCTTATAAAGCCCCACGACCTCGGGAGTACGCGGCAGCTCGCGGATCGCGACTTCCAACTCTTCACCGTTGAGCGGAGTCGCTTCATTGGTCATCAGCTTCTTAAACTCCTTTCGAAATTCCGGGTCTAGGAAAGCCTTAGCCATGGCACTGCGCAGCGTCCTTACAATATCAGGCGAAGTGGCGGGAGGCAAAATATAAGGCCAGCGCGGATAGAGAAAGGTGCGAAATAGGTTGACCAATTGCCGTTCCTTGTCGTTCTGCGCAAAGCTGTCCAGCTCGGGAAGCTTGGCGAAAGGCGCGTGTGTTTTCCCTTTGGGAATGGTGATGCCGGCGTGTAAACGAAGGTCGCCTCTATCCAGAGCGGCGCGGTTTCTCTGCAAGATTGAATCCGCGCCGTTGGCCCTGGCGTCGATCTCACCGCGATCCAACGCTATATCGAGCTCCGGTCCGCCGTAACCCACGACGAACTTAGGCTCCTTGATCCCCAGCAGATAGGCGAACAAGCGACCGCTGATGTAGATCGGATGGCCGATGGCCTGGGCGCCGATTCTGATGCCTGGAGTCGCGCGGAGTTTTTCTAAGCTGTCCAGTCCGGCCTCCTTGCGCGAGACAAACACATAAGGATCACCGCTCTCGGTGGAGCCGAGATAAATTAGTTTCGCAAGGTCGTATTGAGTCCCGGGCAGACCCAAGATCGGACCCACAACCAATCCTGCACCGACGGCGCCAATCGTCAATCCATCTGGCTTAGCCGACGAATAGATATAATTCGCCGCCTTTCTTCCCGCTGCACCGGGCATGTTTTCGACGATAATGGTGGGATCGCCGGCGATATATTTTTTTAAATAGGGTATCAACGCCCTGGCCTGCAGGTCCCCGGTGCCTCCCGGCTGACCGCCGCGAAGAATCGTGATCGTCTTGTTCTGATAATAGGGCGCCTGGGAAAAAAGCTCGGCGGGAAAGAAAGCGGGCCAAACCAGAGCCAACGCTATGTAAATCACGGGCAGTAAACTTGCGCGGGTTTTTATCATGTCATCCCCCGATTAATTTTCGCGGGCCATGTTCCCGCGAGTCAAGGTGAGAATTTTGTAGCATTCAACGGTACGGGCCACAAGTGCCGGATCAGCCGCGCAGGATTCAGCGCGGGTAACGAAACCTTCCCCGGGCCCATTTATTTCTCCAAGCTCATGACGCCCGAGACCGGCCGTAGTTTTTTCTGCACGAACTGCTCCAGTCCGGGTCTCCCGCCATGTTCGCGGATGGCGCGCGCGGAAATCAAATTGGAAATTTCGTAGGCCACGTTCGGCGCCGAGTAGGAACTGTAATACCATGCCTCTTTGACTGCCTTTAGACCTATCGGACTTTTTTCCGCGAGGCATTTGGCGGTCTCCATGACCTCGGTGTCCAGATCCGCGCGCTGAACGACCTTGGAAATCAAGCCAAGCCGTTCCGCTTCTTTGGCATTCATCATCTTTCCCGTCAGCGCGTAATAAAGCCCGTGCTTCGGCTTGAGGTGTTCCGTCATCACGTAGGTGGTATCACCCGCGGGGAAATGGCCGAAGTTGACTTCGGGCAGACCGAAAAGCGCGTCTTCGGCGGCGATGGCAATGTCGCATCCGGCAACCACCGTGAGCGCGCCGCCCAGGCACCAGCCGGTGATGCGCGCGATCACCGGCTGCGGCAGAGTCCTGAGCATCTCGTTACGCCAGCGGCGCACCATGTCCCGCACCTCGTCGCGCACTTGCTGCGGCTGTGACTCCATTTCGAGACCATATTGCTTGAGGTCTTGGCCGGCGCAAAAATTGTCTCCCGCGCCCGTAATGATAATCGCCCGAGTTTCCTTGTCGTAGCGCAAGTCCGTGAGCAGATGGAACATCTCCCGGTGCAATTGCGGGTTCATCGCGTTGCGCTTCTCCGGACGATTAAAAGTGATGGTCGTGATACCATCCGCCTGGGTGACAATCAGGGTCTCGTAATTTGACGCCATGGGTTTATCTCCTTTTCTCCAGTGATCAACAGCGCGAAGTGAAAACTCTTCGCCATTGCCTCTTGTACGCCCAAACCTGAGCGTGCGAAAGCGCAATGATTCTGAGATTTACTTTTCGGCTCCGTAAAAAACCTGGTACAGAGCGGGTTGCCGGGCTTGACACAAAACTCAAAACAGTACTAGGTTTCGTTTATGGCCCAGACATATTCCACCTGCTCAGGCCAGCGATGCTTGCGGCCATTCAAATGAGAGGAGGCCCTGCCATGTGTTCAAAAATCCAGAGGCTGATGATTATGACCACGGCGGCGTTATGCGCGTGGTCCGTGTTCTCGTTCGACTCGGCGTTGTCCCAGACGCCGTTCTACCAGGGGAAAACGATTACACTAATCGTCGGTGCCGGGGCCGGAGGCATGGGTGACTTGCGAGCCAGAGCTTTGGCATCGGTCCTCGCCAATCATATCCCCGGCAAGCCGACGATCGTTTTTGATTTCATGCCGGGCGCCGGCGGGCGAAAATCCGCCAATCATTTTTATAATTCGGTTCGCCCCGATGGTCTCACTCTGCTCCGAGTGTCCAGCAGCATCGTGCCTTATGCCGTGCTCGGTGAGAAGGGCGTCAAGTATGACATCGATAAGCTGAACTATCTCGGCACGACGGAACATCGTCTCTACTACATGTTTTTCACTCGCAAGGAGGCGGGACTGAATAGCCTTGACAAACTGCGCGCGGCGAACGGCGTGCGCATTGGCAGTAGTCCCGTGGGCCACACCGGCTATATTCAGAGCCGGATTGTCGCCTATCTGCTCGATATGAAGGAGCCGAAGATCATTCCGGGATATGAAGGGCAGGACTTGGACGTCGCTATCAGCC
>DASWHT010000178.1:0-3815 GCA_036398075.1 Binatia bacterium
TCCAAAATCGGATTTATCTCCCGCCAAGCATGTCCTGAGCTACGTCGAAGGAACGCCAAGGCGCAAAGGCCCCGCGGTGTCATTTCGACCGAAGGGAGAAATCTTTCTTAGATCCCTCGCATCTGCTCGGGATGACGGGCCTCAGCCCGTCATCCCGAGCGAATGCGAGGGATCTAAGAAAGATTTCTCCCTTCGGTCGAAATGACAACGAGTCTTACTCTGCGTGCTTGGCGTCCCTTCGACTAAGCTCACGCCATGCTTGGCGCGAGACATTTTCTTGAAGTGGTTCTGTTGAACATTTTAATGGTAATAATCTATGGCAAAAAACAGCGGGGATTTTTAAAATCGCCACTAGGAAAGGCGAGGCTCTTGTTTGCGCACGAGGAGGACGATCTCGAGCAAGATGAAAATCCCCGCCGCGGTTAACACGATGGTCGCGGCGGAAGAGATGTCGAAATAGAAACTCAATAACATCCCGGCGCCGCCGCACAGCGCGCCAAGGAGCGGTGAGACGATGAGCAGGGTCTGAAACTTTTGCGTCAGATAACGCGCGATCACCGGCGGGATGACCATGGCGGCCGCCACCAGTGTGACACCGAGAATCTGCGTTGACGCTAGCACGGTGACGGCCAAAAGCATCACGAAGATGAGGTCGATCTTGCCGGTGGAGACGCCGTAGGCCGATGCTACTTCTGGGTCAAAGGTCGAGAAGAGCAGGGGCCGGCGGATCATAAAGAGGGCGCAGAACACGATGAGAGAGATGCCTACGACGATCCAGACATCGGTTTGCGTGATGCCGAGGATATTGCCGAAGAGCGCGGCTTCGATGTTGCGCGTGAAACTCCGATGGGTGGAAATGATGGCGACGCCGAGGGCGAAGCTGGACGTCGTGACGACGCCGATGGCGGCGTCGGCGCCGACCCAACGCCGGTGGCTGATCCAATGAATCAATACGCCGGCAAGCAACGCCCACAGCCCGCCGCCGACAAAAAAATTCACGTTCAGCACGTAGCTCAGCACCGCGCCTCCGAAAATAGCATGGGACAGGCCGTGGCCGATGTAGCTCATGCGGCGCAAGACGACGTAAACGCCGATGAAGCCGCAGAGCGCGCCGATGACCACCGCGGCGATGAAACCGTTACGAAAAAACTCGTACTCGAACGGAGCTAAGAAAGACATTACATTTTAGGAAAGTTCCAGTCGTTCCAAAAGTTCCAAATGTTCCAGAGTTCGGGTTCGATTAGTACGTGGAACGATTGAAACGGCTGGAATGTTTGGAACCATGAATTGAAATAGTTCCAGTCGTTCCAAAGGTTCCAATTGTTCCAGCCGTCGGTATCGACTGGCATGTAGAACGAATGGAACGGCTGGAACGTTTGAAACGTTTGGAACCATGAAGCGAGTTTAATTGTGCGGCGCGTGGGGGCGTTCGCCGATCATGACCATGCCGTCTTGATGGATGACGACGAGATCGCCGCTGTAGGCTTCCTTCAATACTTCAGGGTTGAATACGTCGTTGGGCCGCCCTTCGGCAATCAGCCGGTGATTGAGACACACCGCCCAGGGCAGATGGGCGGCCACCCAGTTCAAATCATGGGAGGTGAGAACGATGGCGACTCCCTGGTGATTGATCTCGTGTAGGAAATGGATCACGTCGTCGCGCGAGCTGATATCGAGCCCCGACGCGGGCTCGTCGAGCAGGATCAGTTTGGGATCGCCCAAGAGGGCGCGACCGATGAATACCGCTTGCTGCTGGCCGCCGGAGAGTTCCCGAATATGGCGCTTGCCCAGGCCATGTAGATTCAACCGTTCCAGGATTTCGTGCAGCTTGCGCTTTTCTCTGTCACCGATGCCGCCGAACCAGCGATTCCTGACGAAGAACCCCATGGAAATGACTTCCTCGACGGTGATCGGGAAGTTCCAATCGATGGTTTCGAGCTGTGGCACATAGCCGATATGCTCCAGCGATGGGCGTGTAAGCATCTGTCCGCGCAAAAGAACCTTCCCGGATGCGACAGGGACCATACCGAGAATGGTGCGCAGCAAGGTGGTTTTACCGCCGCCGTTGGGCCCGACGATGGCCATGAACTGGCCGGGCCAGATCTTCAGCGAAACGTTTTGCAGAGCTACTGTATTGCCGTAGCTGCTGCTGACTTCCGACAATTCGACGAGCGGAGCGGCCGCAGCCTTGTCCCATGAACGCTCTTCAACACCGGGTGGATGGAGGCTATGGGGATCGCCGGGTCGGTGGTCGTGTGGGTTCATCAAAGTTGTCAGTTCTTTCGCCGGTAATCGGCATGGGCGCCGGCGACGGGCGCGGGCTCGATTTTTTTCAACGCCTCCGTTGAGCCGCCCAGTGCTTCGAACATGATCGTCATATTTTCCACCATCATGCCAATGTAGGAATGGTGCGGTTCACCCGGCTTGCCCGGCAGTTCATCGTCTCTAAGCTTATCTATATATCTGCTCTTCGCTTCTTTTGCGATCTGCTGGAGCACCGGGCTGGGAAAAACCTCGGAGCCGAACACGGCTGGTACTTTCTCTTTTCGAATCTGCTCGATCAACCGAACCACTTCCTTGGGGCTCGGCTCGGCGAAATCGGACGGCTGCACGGCTCCTATGACTTGAAATCCATAACGGCGCGCGAAGTAGGGCCAGGAGTCGTGGTAGGTGAGCAGGCGGCGATTGTTCGACGGGATTGTGGCGCTGGCGTCTTTGATGGCCTGGTCGAGGGCTTCGAGCTTTTTGAGAAATTGCGCTGCGTTCTTCTCGTAAACGTCTTTACTCTTCGGATCGACGCGAATCAGCTCATCGCGCACCAAAGTTGCATAGCGCATCGCGTATTCAGGATTAAGCCATAAGTGCGGGTTAGGATGACCCTGCGCTTTGGGAAAGCTGAAATCGTAAATGTATTCCCCTTCCTTGATGGTCTTGTCGCCGAGGGAATAGATCGAAGCCCCTTGTTTCAAGTTCGCTTGCGCGAGCTTGAGCGTCGGCGTTTCCAGATGCAGGCCGTTAATGATGACCAAGTCGGCGCTACTCAGCAACTTACTGTCCGACGGTATCGGCTCGAAGGTGTGCGAGTTGATCCCTTCCGGAATGATGCCGGTGATCTTGACCCTGTCGCCGCCGACGTTTTCAACGATGCTTGTGATCGGCGCAACGGTGGTGACGACCTCGAGTTGGTCCTGCGCTTTCGGCGCCTCTGTTTTCTCGCCGGCGCTTTTACAGCCGCTTACCAGCAGGCCGACGATCATCATCCATTGGAGAATTTTTCTGGCGAAATCTGATGGCATAATCGTCCTCGGGTGCTCCCGTTATCGTTGCAGGCGGAAGCGGTAAACAAAAATAAACTCGGCGCTGACGTTCTGGCCGTCGCGTTGCGCGGGCTCCAAGCCGATGCATCCTATTTCAAATTCCATTTGTGTTACAAAAATTAAATCCGTGTGATCATAAGAAAACAATTTTTTAACCGTGAAGCACGGCCTCTGCAGCGGGCTGTTCGACGCGAGAAACCTCGTGAAAGCGGCCGCACAGAACGCAGAGGATCGCGGCGAAAAATGATACCGCCATAGCGCCGAAGACCGCCTTCAGTCCTAACCATTCGCTGAGATAGCCGACGGTGGGCGACCAAACGGCGCCGGCGAGGAACGTCGCCGTGTAAAACCAGGCGAATCCCGTGTCGCGCAATCGATCGGACGTCATCTGGGCGACCAAAGTTTGGAGAAGCGGATTGGTGCCGAAAGCTGTAACCCCAAGCATCGTCACCGCCAGCGCGACGCCTATGAAATTTACGCCCAACCAGGGTATCAGCA
>DASWHT010000179.1:0-3226 GCA_036398075.1 Binatia bacterium
CATCGACGAGCCGCTGATCATGGAGAAGAATGCCCAGTCGTTTTACTACCACGCCGATGGTCTCGGCTCGATCACAGAGCTGACGAATCAATCCGCCACCGTCACACAGCGTTACACGTATTCCTCCTTCGGCAAGATCGAATCCCAGTTGGATTCAAACTTCGTCCAGCCGTTTACGTTTACGAGCAGGGAGTTCGATGCAGAGACGGGGCTGTATTACTACCGGGCACGGTATTACGATTCAGGCTCTGGCCGTTTCATTCAGGAAGATCCCATTGAATTCCTCGGTGGAATCAATTTCTACGAGGGGAAAAGGGGTCAAGTCCGTTTTTAGCTCTTGACATGGAAGACAGATCGAGTAGACGGGCTTCGTGGCTCGTCCGTTGCACATCGAATACCCAGGGGCATATTACCATGTGATGAACCGCGGCCTGTCGCGCCGCGACATTTTCTTGGCGGACAGGGGTCGAGAGAGTTTTCTGGACTTACTCTCCGACATAACGCGGCTTTGGAAGGTAGAGATCCACGCCTACTGCTTGAGACCCTCAAAGGGGGTCTATCGCGAACGATGCGGCATCTCGATCGGATATACACCCAGAGGTTCAACCGAGCCCATCATCGAGATCGACTCCTTTTACCGCTTTTACACAAGACCTCTTTTGCGCCATATTTTTTTAAACGAATTTTAATTCCAGGGCACTAGCGGAGCGAAAAATCCACGCGGCTCGGTCTGGCTTTGACTTTTTCTTGTTCTTCCTTGGTCAGCGGTTTGGCTGCGACGATGAACAACCGGTCGCCTGGGATCTTTGCTCCGAGCAGCCGGTCGCGCACCGTCTGGGCGCGCCGGTCGGCCAGGGCGCGCACCTCGTCGTCGCTGACGTTGGCGTGCTTGAACATCAAGTTTTCCATTTCCTGCACAGGCAGTGTTTGCGCCAAGCCAATGAGGTTACGCGGTTTCGGAAAACTTTCCGCGTCGTAGGCCACGCGCAGAAAGCGTTCGTATTCCTCTTTCGCCACCTGCACTTCGTCCACTGATTTGGGCGCGGTTCCTTGGCGCGCCAGTTCCTTCAGTTTCTGGGCTCTGACTTTGTTTTCGATGCTCACCCGCTTCAAACCTTCCAAATCGCTCACCGGATCGGCGCGCCCGGTGATCTCCAACTTGAGCCCCGGGCGGTTAATCATGGCTGCCGTAAGCGTTTTGATTTTGGCTTCCGCCGTTTGTGACAGCGCCGCGCGCCCGAAGTCGAACTCGATGTAGCTAAGTTCGGCTCCGCTGCCGCCGCCGAAAGCCGCGCCCAAAAGCGCGAAGGGAGCGGTTACCGCCTTGGTGATGATGTTGATGATGAGGCGCAAGATGATGCCGCCGACGCTGAATTGGGGGTCGTCCAGGGTGCCACTGATTGGCAGGCCGACATCAATGACGCCGTTGCGGTCCTTGAGCAGCGCCACGGCGAGGGTCACCGGCAGACTCGTGGCCGTCGGACTTTCGATCTTTTCCCCGAAGGTCAACTGGTTGAGTATAAACTGGGTTTGGGCCTCGAGTTTGCGATTCTCCAGCTTGTAGGCGACGTCGAAGGTCAGCTGACCTTTTTCGATGCCATAGCCGACGTACTTCCCCGAGTAGGGCGAAAAGCGGCTCAACTCGATCTCGCTCGCCTTGGCTTTGATGTCCATGAACAGGTCTTTGCCTAAGGGATTGATCTTCCCACGGATGTCCACCGGCGCGGCGTTATCGAGTTTTGCCTCGAGGGCTAGGTCTCCGGGAGCTTCAGGCTTAAGTTCCGAGATGGTTCCCTGAACTCCAGTAAGATTGGCCGAGTAATTCGGCTTGACGAAAAAATCGCTGAAGTCAATGTTGCCTTCTCGCAGGCTGATCTTGCCAATGCTGATGCGTTCCTCGCTGGCCGGGGCGGCTGGCGGCGACGGAGACGCTTCCTGGCTTGTCTTCTGCGCCGCGACCGTCGCCTCGCTCTTTTCTGCTTTTTCGACTGCCAGGTTTTGCAAATTGATCTTGCCGTCGGCGCCAAGGACCAGGCGCGAGTAAAATCCGGCCAGATTGATATCGTTGATGCGCAATTGCAGCGGATTCAACGCCAGCTGCGCCCCGCCCAAGGCGAGCAATTTCCATTTGAGCAGGTCTTGTGACGCGCTTTTCTCGACAGTGCTAAAATCGCTGACCGCCAATTCACCGTTGTAGGTGACCTTAGCTGGCCCCCGGGCGCTGGCGTCAAATACAAAATTGCCTTTCGTGCCAAGGCGGCCGCTGGTAAGAATAAAATTGACTTGGTTTTCCAGGTACGGTTGAAGGGGCGCCAGATCGATGTCGCGGCCCTCGACCTGAAACTGGGCGACGACAGGGTCGGCCCCCGCGGTCCCGCTTAGTCGCAATTCGCCGTTGTTGAGCTTGGCTTGAAAAGTCGCCTTGCCGCGTTGGTTCCTGGCGTTGGAAAATCTTTCCCCGCGCAAGGAGATGTCCGAAAGGCTGATCTTGGCGGGAGGCGATGCAACGTTATCTTCGAAATCGACTTTGAAACGGTTGAGAGCGATCTGCTTGGCTTCGATTTTCCAACCGGGCTCGTCTTTCTTGCCGATATCCTTTGCCGGTGGCGCCGCGGGCTGAGTCTTGACCAATCGGGCATAGTTCAGCGTCCCATCGGCATTGCGCTGGATGAAACCGCTCGCTTCGCGTCCTTCGAGGGAGCCAATGACAATGGTCTTCTTGCTGATGTCCACTGAGGTATCTTTAAGGGCGAGCAGCGGTATCCGCCAAAGGGGTTTCTTGTCGGGTTCCTCCAGGCGCAGGTTGCGTAGCGCGGCCGCCAGTTCGGAAAATTTAAGATCGCTCCCTTTTTCCGTCTGCTGAAACATGTAGCGCGTAGAAAGGTCGAGAAAGCCTTCGCGAATCTCAAGCGCCAACGCGTCCTGATAAAATGGCCTGAAGGCGCCGGGCCGAAGTCCTTCGAGGTCCAGTTTTCCTTCCGCCAATAGCGGCGTGAGTTGGAGCGTGCCGCTATGCGCGATACGTTCCTTGGATTCGGTCTCAAAGGTGATCTCGATACCGGCCTTGCTGTCCGGTTCATTCGAAAGGCCTTTGATATCGATACGCAGGTTGTCCAGGCGCGTCTGATAGGGCTTGCCAGTCGTCTCATCGACGTAATCTAATTTTCCCGAATCCAGCAGCAACTGTTCGATCTGAAAGCGGAAAGGGCTGTCATTTGATTTCGCT
>DASWHT010000180.1:0-4990 GCA_036398075.1 Binatia bacterium
TTCCTCACGGAGCAAAATCTAACGCAAAGTTTGAAGTTCAGATCGAATGCCATGCTGAGGGGGATTGTAACGTTGAACATTGAACTTTAAACCTTGAACTGGCGACGGCGCGCCGGCGCCGATCTAAGCCATGCGTCGCTGCGCGGCGCGCACCGCCCGGAGGATGTCCGCGTAACCGGCGCAGCGGCAGAGATTGCCGGCGAGGTATTCTTTGATCTCTTCATCCGACGGGTTGGGATTTTCTACTAATAGCGCTTTCACGGAGAGGACGAAGCCTGGTGTACAGTACGCGCACTGCAGCGCGCGCTCGCTTACGAACGCTTCTTGAATCGGGTGGAGTTTATCGTCCTGGGAGAGCCCTTCTAGGGTCAATATATCATGCCCCGCCACGCGCGCGGCGAGCAGAAAACAGGAGCTGACTGGTTTTCCGTCCAACAGGACGGTGCAGGTGCCGCAAGCGCCAACGCCGCAGCTTTCGCGCACGCTCCAGAGCTTGAAGCGCTCGCGCAGCATTTCAAGCAGCGTGTCGGCATCGTCGATTTCGAGCTTTTCTTGCCGGCCGTTTAATCGCAGTACAATTTCCCGCTTCATCAATCTCTAGTTTCTGCTCTAGTCTTCGGGCGCGGCGTCGCCGCTTTTTTCGGCCATTGCGCGGAGAATTCTCTCGGGTGTAAGCGGTAGATCCCGTATGCGCGCGCCCACCGCCTCGAAAATAGCATTGGCGATGGCCGGCGCGACGGTGAGGGCACCGGTTTCCCCCGCCCCTTTAGCGCCAAATGGACCCGACTCGTGGGGCACCTCGACGACGATGGGCCGAAAGGACTGCGGCATGTCTTTGATGCCAGCGATCTGGTAATCCAGCAGCGAGCCGTTGATGAGCTGGCCCTGATCGAAAACCATCTCTTCGAAGAGCGTGAGCCCCAGATGCATGATCGCGGCGCCCAGCAGCTGCTGCTCGCAATGCCGTGGATTGATCGCGGTTCCGGTATCGCCCACGCTAAAAAGCTTTAAGACTTTCACCTGTCCGGTTTCGGTGTCTACCTCGACTTCCGCGGCGGTTGCCGATGGGAACCAATACTCGGTGCACTTTTCCGACTGGCCGGTTTCCGGGTCCATGTGGCTCGCCGTCGGTTGACAAACGGCTTCCGCCGCCATGGTGGTGCCGAGACTGCCGAACTTGGCCAAAAAGATTTCCCCGATGGTCATACCCCGCTCTTCGATGCCGCGCACGAAGATACGCCCGCTGCGGGCGGCCAGGTCATCCGGATCGACCTCCAACTTCGACGCTACGATCTCGCATAGTTCTTTTTTGATCTTGCCCGCAGCCATGCGCACGGCATTGCCCATATGGTAAGTCGACCGGCTTCCCGCGGTGATGGTATCGTAGGGCGTGACGTCGGTATCGGGTTGCACGATATGGACTTGATCCACCGAGATTCCCAACTCTTCCGCCACGATCTGCCCCATGGTCGTCTCCGAGCCCTGTCCCATTTCAACCGTGCTGCTGAGGACATGCGCGGTTCCATCGGCGTTCAGGATGACGATGGCGCCCGAAATTGACGGGGTCAACACCGCCTTTACGCCCGCCGCGATGCCCTTGCCGCGCCGCTTCGTGCCCGTTTGCGCGGGTCGCGGTTGTGACCATTCGATGGCCTCA
The DNA here is from genome assembly GCA_036398075.1 of Binatia bacterium. Taxonomy (GTDB): domain Bacteria; phylum Desulfobacterota; class Binatia; order UBA9968; family UBA9968; genus DATACQ01. Next base: position 1,658 of record DASWHT010000180.1, read on the forward strand.
GCCGCCTGCCGGATCGCTTCTTTGATGCCGAAGGAGCGCACGAGGGTTCCGGTTGCGAAGGGCTCGCCTTCGTCCAGAGCGGGCTTCAAGCGAAAATCCACCGGATCCGCGCCGATGGCGCGCGCGATGATATCCATCTGCGAGTCGTATGCCCAGATGACCTGGGGTACTCCGAAACCGCGGAATGCTCCCGCCGGCACCCGATTGGTATACACGCAATAGGAGTCGATCCAAACGTTGGGAATCCGATAGGGACCCGCCGACGTGTAACCCGATTTGTGGCCGATGCGCGGGCCGATCTCCGCATAGGCGCCCGTGTCCCAGAAGACTTCGCATTTGCGCGCCGTAATGGCGCCGTTTTTGATGGCCGTTTTGATCTTGGTAACCACTTTGTGCTTGGTGATCGTCAAGAACTCTTCTTCGCGGGTGAGCGCATAGCGTACGGGCTTTTTCGTGATCAAGGCGAGCGCCGTCACAAGCGGTTCCAACTTGGCGTAAAGCTTGGCGCCGTAACCGCCGCCGAGATAGGGCACGCGCACGCGAATGCGGTTCATCGGCATGCTAAAGGTAGCGGCGATCTCCGTGCGCACGTAGGAAGGCGATTGACTGGCGGTCCAGATATTGAGGCGCTCGTGCTCGTCCAGATAGGCCAAGGTCACGTGGGGCTCCATCGGCATATGCTGCGCCGGCGGCGAACTGAACGTATCTTCGAACACGCGATCCGCCTCGGCGAATGCCTTATCGACGTCGCCGAGGCGAAGCTTGAAGTGATAGCAGATGTTCGATTTTTGCCCGGCTTTCACATGAGCGAGATCGGCGAATGCTTTGGCCGGCCGGTGTTGCTCGTGCACCAGCGGCGATTCCGGTTTCACAGCGTCGAGCACGTCGAAGACCGCCGGCAGAGGCTCATAATCCACCTCGACGAGCTGCAAGGCGTTTTCGGCAGTGCGCCGGTCCACTGCGGCCACAGCCACAACAAGATCGCCGACGTAACAAACCTTTTCAACGGCGAGCATCGGCTGGTCGCGAAACGCCGGGCCGAAGTGCGGGTCTACGCCTGGCATATTTGCAATCTCGGCGCCGGTCAGCACCACCGCCACACCGGCGAGCGCCTCGGCCTTCGATTTGTCAATGCTCCTGATGCGCGCGTGGGCATAGGGGCTGCGCAACGCGGCAACGTGCAGCATGCCCGGCATTTCTATGTTGCCGACATACAAGGCCCGCCCGGTTATTTTAGGGTTGGCATCTTTGCGGTAAACGGACTGGCCTACGACGGCGAAATTTGCCATGCCATTATCCCTGGGCGCCGTTCAACTGCGCGATCGCTTTGTTTACAAACAACCGGGCCATGCGGCGCTTGTACCACTCGGAGCCGCGCAAATCGGAGAACGGCGATATCTGCTCATCGACAGTATCCCGCACCTTATCAATCACAGCCTGATCGAGAACCTGATCCTGCGCAAATTCGAGTCCGCCAATGAGCAGGGGTGTCGCCGCCACACCGCCCAACGCAAGCCGCAGTTCCTTGCACCGGCCATTTTCTTTGACCAGAAACGCTGCGACTCCTAGGCAAGGCCAGTCATTGGCCGAGAGCGTGCTAAATCGTAGATAAACCGCTCGGCTGTTAGCTGGCATAGTGGGAATCTTCACATCAACCAGGATCTCTTCCGGGTCTAAGGCGGTCTCATACATACCGCGGAAGAAGTTTTTGAGCGGTATCCTGCGCGAGCCATTGGGGCCAAGGGCGGTGACTTCCGAGTTCAGCACCAGCAGCGGCGGCGGCGGGTCGAGACGATAGTCGGCGTGGGCCAGATTGCCGCCCACCGACGCGGTCTGGCGAACGCGCACGTTGCCGATATGGCTGAAAGCCTCGGCTATTATGGGCGCCTTTTCGCGGATCAACGGCGATGTTTCCACCATGCGATGGGTGACCAGGGTGCCAATACGCACGCCGTCGGGCTCTCTCTTTATCTCTCTCAATCCGGGAATCGTCTGCAGATCGATCAGGTATGGATAGTAAAGCGCCCGCTGCTTCATCAAGATGACCAGCGTGGTACCGCCGCCGATGACGCGCGCATCGTCACCGTACTCTGTGAGCAGGCCCGCCGCCTCGGCCAGAGAACCGGGCTGGAATAGTTCGAAAGAACGCATCGTCATTGCGGTTTATCCCGCACCTAACCTGCTTGCCTGTGAGAAGTCAAGTTGTGCGCCGGGCTCCGTTTCGAATTTTCGGCTTCAGGCTCCGCCTACCCGCCCCTCTGGCGGGGCGCCGGCCTAGGATTCATGGTTGACAGAATCGGTGAACTTTGAAAAGAATCTAGCTAATCAAAGGGAGGGAATATTATGTCATTTACCACGATCCGCCACGTCGCCATCCACACGGACGATCATTTCCGTATGGCCGCCTTTTACAAGAACGTCTTCGGCATGAAAAAAATCACCAATGGCATGACCGACCAAAACGGCAATTATGACAAGGAACGGGGGCATTACAGCGACGGGGTCATCGGCCTCGCCCTACTCCAGCGGCAACCGGGCACTAGCGCGGGCCTCGACCACTTTGGCTTCGCGGTCGACGACGTGCAAAAAGTGAAAGACCGGCTCGCACAACATTATCCGGATGTGTTCGTGGCGCAAAGTCCAAGTCACGTGCCATTTGCCGGATTGCGCAGCCACGATCCGGACGGCAATCAGTTCGACCTGTCGCAAAAGGGCATGGACAATGTGCGTGAAGGTTATGTCGAGTTTGGTTGGGAGCAGCCGCGCTGGATCAATCATGTTTGCATCCGCACGGCCCGACCTGGATATCTGGCGGAATTCTACGAAAAGGTCTTTGAGCTCAAAGTAGACCAGAATCTTTCCGATGAAGGCAGCTTCTACGTGACCGACGGCAAAGTCTACATCGCGCTTCGTCCCTGGAACATGGTCACGCACCGTGGTCTCATGGCAGGCCTGGATCACTTCGGCTTCAAAGTCGACAACCTGGAACAAACCAAAAAGGACCTGGAGGCCCTCGCTGCGACTACACCCGCCTCCAGCGCGCGCAAGATCGCCATCGGCCGGGAGGGCGAAACGAGGCAAAAAAATCTCGAAGGCTGCAAACTGTGCAAATATCCGCTGGCAGATCCGGATGGCGTGCTGCTGGATCTGACAGATTGACCGACTTAGATTGGAGATTTTATGGAATTCGCAAATATCAACGATACCATGCGCACTGCGCAAGATGAGGACAAGCGGTTCGTCCCACTTTTTGGCTCTGAGACTTTTCGTTCCTGGATACTTTACTTCCAGCCGGGCGACCACACCGACATGCATTATCACATGTCACCGGAG
>DASWHT010000181.1:0-6721 GCA_036398075.1 Binatia bacterium
GGCCGTTATAATTGGTAGGCGTGCCAAGGTTGTGGCAGCCGGGACCTACGCGGCGCGGATAGAGCTGTTCGTCGATCACCCAGTAGGCGAGGCCCTCGATCCCGGTGACCCGCGGGCGCAGCGCGCGATAGGATGGATCGAGATATTTGTCGCTGAAAGTATCGAGATTCTCTTCGACATGACCGTCGGCATCGATGACGCGCATGGGAAATGACCTCCTGCATGTGATGGGGTCACGAGTAGTACTGTCGATGGCTCTTTGTCAACAGGCACACGTCCGTTCAAAGTTCAACGTTTAAAGTTAGGGATAACAGTTTAGCCGTTTAAAAAGCTCCGCCATTTCTTCAGCGTTGAACTTTGAACCTTGAACATTGAACCAAGCGGTAGCGGTCGCTTGCTTGTGGATGTACTGTGGCTCTGTTAGACACATCGTTGATTCACTATCATGCGTTTTTCACCGACCCCTTGGTTGATCGCCGCTGTTGCTTTTATCGTTCTGGGTTTTTCCCGCGGCATCCATACTTCCTTCGGCGTCTTCAACGTTGCCTTGTTGGACACTTTCGGTTGGAGCCGGGGCGCCACCGCCGGTATCTTCGCGGTGGTGCTGACCATGGATGCGCTCTTGTCGCCTGTGGTCGGGTTTCTCCTGGACCGTTTCGGCGTGCAGAAAATCACCGTCGCGGGATGTCTGGCGTTGGTTGGGGGTCTCTTCTTCAGCAGCCGGGTTACGGAACTCTGGGAGTTATACGTCTGCTTCGGGCTGGTGCTCGCGGCGGGCTTCACTTTTACGGGCATGGTGCCCCATGTTTTTCTAATATCCGAATGGTTTTCTTCCAGCCGTGCTTCCGCCATCGGCGCCGTCTACGCCGGCACCGGCTTGGGTATCATGCTCCTTGCGCCGCTCAGCGAGTGGCTGATTTCGAGTTACGGCTGGGCGCGGGCCTTCGAAGCTTACGCCGCGGTGGTGTTGATCGCGCTGTTGCCCTTGGTGTGGTTTTTCTACCAACAGGGACCCCACGGCGCGCGGCATCGGGACCCTTCCGGGAAGGGCGGCGGCGACAAGCAATGGACGGCAAAGCTGGCGCTCAAAAGTCTGCAATTCTGGATGCTCTTTGTCGCGCGGGTCGGCGCCGCTTCTGGGACCACGGTCATCGTCACGCACCAGGTTGCCCATGTCGTCGACGTCGGCTACAGCCGACTATTGGCGGCGACGATTTTCGGTTTTGCCGGTGTCACCAGCAGCTTCGGCCGGGTGGTGTTCGGCTTCATCGCCGATCTTTTGTCGAAGCAAGCGGCTTATACGTTAAATATCCTAATGACTCTCATCGGCGTCGGCGCGCTGATGATTCTGCGCGACCCGAGCCAGACCTGGCTGCTTTACGTTTACGTGATATTTTTCGGCATCGGCTTCGGCTCCCGCGCGGTGATTTTTTCCGCGCTCACGGCCGATATTTTTTCCGGCAAGGGTTTCGGCTCGATTCTAGGCTATTCCACCGTCGCCGTGGGCGTCGGCGGGGCGCTTGGCTCCTGGCTCGGCGGCGTGTTTTACGACGTGACCGGAAGCTATCTTGTCTCTTTCGCACTCTCCGCTCTGTTACTGTCCATCTCCGACATCTGCATTTGGGTGTCCGCGATTCCCGGAGTTGCGCGGTATGACGAGCGGCTATGGCTGCAAGGCAGAAAATGAAAGTTTCAGTCGTTCCAGCCGTTCGCACGAAGGGGACAGTCCCCCTTCAGAATGGGGACTGTCCCCTTACTTCCACCCTGTCTCGATACTCTGTCATTCATTCCGTCCTCCTAATGAGGCTGTGTCGGTAACTCGCGTGCATAGGGAATCTTGAGGGCCCGCCGAGAAGTTGTTAGTCTGATTTCTGAGGCGTGATCCTTTGGATGCTCGGCTGCGAGAGGGTATTGGTCTGTTTAATTATCGGCGGTTTTTCGAGTGCCATGAAGTTTTGGAGGCGCTCTATCATGAAACCGACGCGGCCAATAAACCGTTTATTGAAGGCTTGATCCAATTGGCGGCGGCGTTTCGCATCTTTTGCGAATTCGGCGAGGTCAAGGGACCGGTGCGGATGATCTACCAGGCGCTGGTTCGCTTCGAGAACTACCAGCCGGATTTTTTGCAGGTGCGTGTCAGCGAAACGACCGCGGCAATGGAGACTTGGGCGAAACAGGCGGAACAGGCGGCCAGCGCGCCGCCGCCGTCTTCGGTTCCGAAAATTTCTCTGCAACGATCTGGTTTCTTTTCATGAGCGCGGCGCTTCTCGAAGACGAGCTCGGCCGTTTTTTGCGAGGTCAATGGACCGGAGCGAAGCGTGTGCAAGGCCTCCAGGGCGGCGCGCGGGCTTTTGTCTTGTCTCTCGTCGCCGCCAAACGGCGGCGCCCGATGCTCATCGTAGCGCCGAACGCGAACGATGCCGAGAATTTATATGATGACTTGACCTTTTGTCTCGGCGAAGATCGCTCGTTGCCGCCGCTGCGCAAACGTTTGCATCTCTTGCCCTCGTGGGAGGTTTTGCCGTTCGAACGACTCTCGCCGCCGGCGGAAAACATCGCCGGGCGTCTCGAAGCGCTTTACAAGATCATTGAAGAGCCGGCGCCGGTTTTGATCTCGACGCCGGCGGCGTTGATGCAGAAAGTCATTGCCAAGGAGGCATTCAAGCAATCTTATCTCTATCTCGTCGCGGGACAGGATTTGGCGCGGGAAGCGTTGCTCGACCATTTGCTGGAGTGGGGTTTTCAGAACGTTCCCCTGGTGGAAGATCTGGGCGATTTCAGCGTGCGCGGCGGCATCGTCGACGTTTATTCACCCGGCTACGCGGGCCCGCAGCGTTTGGAGTTCGACGGCGACCGGCTGGAGTCGGTGCGGCAATTCAACGCCTCGAGCCAACGCTCCGCAGAGCCGCATGAGGATTTGCTTATCCTACCGATGAAAGAATTTTCATTGAAGCGCGGCGGCATGGACGAAATACTGCGGGCTTTGGACCAGCGCGCCGGCGAGTTGGAAATGGACCGGCGCGAGAAACATCATTTAATAGACGCGCTGCGCGAGGGCATTCCGTTTCCCGGCGTCGAGTACTTAGCGCCTTACTTCTACACTGAATTGGCGTCGATATTTTCTTATCTGCCGGCGGAAACACTGATCTGGCTGGACGGCGCCGACCGCGTCGAAGCCGAAACCGAACGCTTTGGACGGCTGGCTTGGCAGCGTTGTGAGAGCGCCAAGGAAGAACGCCGGCTAGTTGCCGAAGCACAAGCGCTGTTTCTCAACGAGCATCAATGGCGCGCTGCGCTTGAGCCATTTCCGCGGGTTCACGGCGAGTCGCTGATGGTTATGGCGGCTTCGCCAGACGCGCAGGCGTCAACGCTCACGGTGGAATCGTTTCTCACCGGCGATGTGCGCCAGGAAACGGCGGCGCGTGGCAACGATCCGTCGCTGTTGCCCTTGATTGAGCGGATCAAAAGCTGGCAATTGGAGAAGCTCATATTCGTCGCCCCGACGAAGGGTGACGCGACGCGCCTGCGCGACCTGCTCGCGAGTTATGATTTGCCATTAGCATTGGCGGAGGAGGCCATGCCCGCCTTTCTCGCCCGCGCCGACGCGGCGCGCGCCGTCGTAACCGGACAGCTGCATCAAGGCTTTCGCGTTCCCGAAGCGCGTTTGGCGCTGGTCACGTTCGATGAGATCTTCGGCACGAGGAAGCGACAGCCGGCGACGGCGAAAAGCTATCCGAGCCATTATTTGACAAGCTTGAGCGAACTTAAGCAGAACAATTATGTCGTGCATTTGGATCATGGCATCGGCGTGTATCGCGGACTCAAGTTTCTCAAGGTCGCCGGTGTCGAGGGCGAGTTTTTGCACTTGGAATACGAAGGCGGCGACCGGCTCTATCTGCCGGTGGATCGCATCAACATGGTGCAAAAATATATCGGCGGGGACGGCGCTGAGCCGGCCCTCGACCGACTCGGCGGCACGGCTTGGGAAAAGGTCAAAGCCAGGGCGCGCAAATCGATTTTCGCCATGGCCGAGGAATTGGTCCAACTCTACGCCCTGCGCGAAGCCCGCGCCGGCACCGCCTTCGCGCCGCCGGACGCCATGTACAACGAATTCGAAGCGGCCTTCGAGTATGAAGAAACTCCCGACCAGCAACGCGCCATCGAAGAGACCCTCGCAGGTTTGCAGGGCAAAAAACCGATGGACCGTTTGATCTGCGGCGACGTCGGTTACGGCAAAACCGAGGTGGCGATGCGCGCGGCGTTTCTCGCGGTCGAAGGCGGCAAACAGGTGGCCGTGCTGGCGCCGACGACGATTCTCGCGCAGCAGCACTTGCAGACTTTTCGCCGGCGCTTTCGCAACCATCCGGTGCGCATCGAGATGGTGAGCCGCTTTCTCACCGTCAAGGAAATCCACCAGGTGCTCGCCGCCACCGCCAAGGGCGCCGTGGATGTCATCATCGGAACTCACCGCTTGCTGCAGAAGGACGTGCAATTCAAAGACCTTGGGCTGGTGATCATCGACGAGGAGCACCGCTTCGGCGTTAGAGACAAAGAACGTTTGAAAAAACTGCGCGAGCTGGTGGACGTCGTCAGCCTGACGGCGACTCCGATTCCGCGCACGCTCCATATGTCGATGGTCGGCATCCGCGATTTGAGCATCATTGAAACGCCGCCGCTGGACCGCTTGGCGGTGCAAACCTACCTTACGCGTTACGACGAGCGGGTAATCCGCGACGCCATTCTGCGCGAGCTGGAGCGCGGCGGGCAAGTATTCTTCCTTCACAACCGGGTCGAGACCATCGACCGGTTGGCATTGAAGCTCGCCGACCTGGTGCCCGAGGCCAGGATGGCTGTGGCCCACGGCCAGATGCGCCCCAAAAATTTGGAAAAAGTCATGGTGGATTTTCTCGAAAACAAGACCCAGGTGTTGGTTTGCTCGGCGATCATCGAGTCCGGCCTCGATTTTCCCAACGCCAACACCATCATCATCAACCGCGCCGACCAGTTTGGCCTGGCGCAGCTCTATCAGCTGCGCGGGCGCGTCGGCCGTTCGCACCGCCATGCCTATGCCTATCTGCTCATTCCCGGCGAAAAGGCGATCACGCCGGACGCCGAACGGCGGCTGCGCGCCTTGCAGGAGATCGACGGCTTGGGCGGAGGCTTCAAGCTGGCGTTGCACGATCTGGAGATACGCGGCGCCGGCAACCTCCTGGGCGAGCAGCAATCGGGGCAGATCACCGCCGTCGGCTTCGAGCTTTACACGGAGATGATGGAAAAAGCGGTGAGCGAGCTGAAGGGCGAAGAGGTGGCGCCGGAGGTGGATCCGGAAATACGCCTCGGTATCTCCGCCTATTTTCCCGACTCCTATATTCCCGACGCCAACCAGCGGCTCTATTTTTACAAGCGGTTGGCAAGCCTGAGCACTCCCGTTGAGCTGGAAGAACTCAAGGAAGAGCTCATGGATCGCTTTGGCCCGTACACCGCCGTGGTGCACAATCTCTTTCTGGTAATGAACCTGAGGCGGGTGCTTAAAGAAGTTCTGGTGCAGCAGATCAGCGTTTCCGACGGCAAAGTGTTTTTGCTTTTCCATCCGGAATCGCCGATCAAGGTCGAGACGTTGTTGGACCTGATCAAGAAGCAGAAAAGCCGCTTCCGCCTCGCGCCCGATGGTCGCCTGTCCTTTACGCCGCAGCATGAAGACTGGGACGCGCTCACCGAAGAAATTATCGAATTGCTTCATACCATTCACGACCGTTCGCCAAAACCAAGTGCGGCGCTGGAAGCATCGCTTTGAACTGCGGGGCGGCGCGCCAACTGGCAGGTTTCTGATCGTTTTCGAACAGGTATAACCCGAGCTGATAGCCAGCATCATGGAGCAGAAAGGGCGGATTCATGGGACGCTTGCCGGACCTCGACGAAGTCTCCAGCACCGACGCACGCGCCGAGAAAGTTCAGGTTCAGCCACTCATCGACCGCCGCCATCTGGATGAAATGGATAAAAGCGGTTTTTTCGAAAGCTTGTGGGGAGCGAAACGGTAATCGGGGGAATTAGATAGGCAGGGAAAGCGTGAAGGTCGAGCCTCGGGTTGGTTCACTCTCTACCTTCAACGTTCCTTCAAGTAAATCGGTGAAAACTTTGACGATAAAGAGACCGAGGCCCATACCTCCATAGGCCCGGGTGCTGGATGGGTCCACCTGCTGAAATTTCTCGAAAATCAGACCATGAGCTTCTCGCGGAATTCCAATCCCGGTGTCTTTGACTTCGATCTCGACGCTTTGGTGCGGGTTAACCGTCCGGGCTGTAACCCAGACATCTCCCTTCACGGTAAACTTTAGCGCGTTGTTGATCAGGTGTTGAAGGATGATCGTCAGTTTCGCCCTATCCGTGCTGATTTTCGGCAGCCCGTCGGGTATTACCCAATGCAACGATACCGACTCTTGCGACGGTGCAAATTTCCTTTGTATTTCCCTGAGGTAATCCGACAAAGGAACCTGTTCCCGCTGGAGCGTCAATTCGCCGGCTTCGATCCTGGTCACATCCAAGACCTCGTTAACGATGCCGGTAAGATTGTCCCCTTCCCGTAGAATTTTTCCAAGCACTTCCCCTTGTTCAGCCGTCAGATCTCCCCAAGTTTTCTCCCTCAGGGCTTGCGCGTAGCCGGCAATGACATTCAAAGGCGTTCGAAACTCATGCGAAACGATGTTTAAGATCTCTTTTCGG
>DASWHT010000182.1:0-9343 GCA_036398075.1 Binatia bacterium
TTTCTGGGCCTGCGGATCGTGGACACGCAGTACGCGAAGATTCGCCTGTTCTTCCAAATCTGGGACAGCGCCGATGGCAGCATCGTGTGGGAGGGAACGCACGAGCTGGTCTACGCCGAAGATGACACCTCCGAAAAGGGCGTCACGCTCAAGCGCGCGCTCGAGTACGCGGCCGCGGAGCTGATCCATCGCCTGCCGGACTGGGTGCCGCCACCCAAGGAACCGCCGGCCGCCATCGAACCACCGTCGTAAGCAGGGCGATGGGTGCGGCTGCGACTTTCACGACCAAGAACTTTTCGTTGATTCGCATTCGACGATAGATTTTTTTCTACGAAAGCCAATGTCGGCGCTACTGTTCTCGCTCAGAAACGTGCCCTATGACGAAGCGGAGGAAATTCGACAGTTGCTGACGTCGAGCGAGGTCGAGTTTTATGAAACACCCGCCGGCAAATGGGGAATATCGTCGCCGGCAATATGGTTGCAAGACAAAAACGAATTGCAGAGAGCCAAGTCGTTAATCGAAACGTACCAGAAAGAGCGATTCGCCAGACGCCGGCAGGAATTCCAATCGCTGAAGCGCCAAGGCCAGCATAAAACGATCGTCGACGCCATCGCGGAAAACCCGCTTCGGTTTGTCGTGTATCTCGCCGTTATCGTTGTCGTGCTTTATTTTTCCATCGTGCCGTTTTTTCGGTTAGGCGGCTAAACCAAGGCTGCCTGCAAGCCCGAGCGCTATCGTGGTCGATCGACCGGGCCACGGCCGGACTTGGCCAGCTTGTCCGAGTTCGACCGCGCCGCCGGCTTGCACCATTCGACCGTGAGTCGGATCGTGGACCGGGAGCCGCTCGAGTTACTAGGCGTTGTGCGTTGAGGGAACCAGTTAAAGCGTCGCAAATTGACCTGAATCAAGGCCGATAGCGGGATCGCGACTACAATTTTAACGAGGGTCGGAGGGGTCTCGTCGCGCAAGCAGGCGTTACATGTGGGCGTGTCGCTAAAATGAAATTGGCTCGAATACGTTACCTGTTAATTGTTTTTGCCGCGATATTCCTCGCGAACAACGCCGTGGCGGCGGCGCGCGCATGCGTGTTGGAGCCGGCGACGCAGGCGCATGGCGCCATCCAGACTCCCGATACCGGCGGCGATGCGCGTCTGTGCCTCGACGCGGATGGTACGGCGAACTGCCTGGCGCACTACACGCAAAGCTACAAGAACGACGAGCCGCAATTCTCCTTCGATGCGCCCCCGTTTGTAGTCGCACCGGCTCCGTCGCCACATCGTGCCTGGTTCCGGGCCGAGCCGAGACTGCTTGTCATTGCCTCGGCGCCACCGGTCGTTGGCCCTTCCCTGACGATCCTGTTCGGTAATTTTCGTAAGTAATCCCTCCATCGCGCCGCGCGGCGCCGGCTAAGTCGGCGACCCGTGCGACTCCCGCGTCAGTTCGATGACGCGCTTTCGTAGCGAATTCTGTTTCGATTTACCAAAAGTGACCGCGATATGAAATCGTCGCTGGGGAGCACACGAAGAAAGCCGGCTTTAGCGTTATGGCGCAGGGCCGTCGCTGGGACCCGTACAACGTGACGCTGTTCATGCGGGTGGGCGAGCCTCGTTTTTCCACGCATCGATCGACGACGGCGAAGCGCGGTGAGATGCGACGGAAAGGCGATGCCAAACGCGTTTTATCGCTTATCAAACACAGAAATTTTTTCGACGAGGAAATGACATGAAAGACTCAACAACGATCAAATCAGGCGTTTCGTTGCCTAAGAAAGCAGGGCCCGGCGCGGTCAGTCCGCGATTTTCCAAGAACACCAAAGTTGTCGCTGGCGCGGGCGCCGTGATTCTCCTGCTTGCTGGACTGGTCATTGCCGCGATGCCGAAGCCCGCCGCGAATATTCCGGCAACCGTCGAGCCCCGCTCGACTGGCTCGGCCGGTTCTGCCGGCACGCTGATGGCGCTTGCAACGAAATTCAATTTTGGTTCAGTTTCGATGGCTCGCGGAAAGGTCACTCATCGTTACTTGATCAGGAACACGGGAACCGAGCCCCTGCTCATCCGCAAGATGTACACCTCGTGCATGTGCACGACCGCCGCGCTGGTCAAGGGCGGACAGAAATCCGATCCGTACGGCATGCCTGGCCATGGCTTCATACCCACGATAAACGAGCGGATGAATCCGGGGGAAGACGCCATCATCGAAGTGGTTTTTGACCCGGCCGCTCATGGGCCCGCTGGAATCGGCCCGGTCGATCGCGTCGTGACCATAGAAAACACCGCGGGGCGGCCGCTCGTACTCGCTTTGGCCGCCACCGTTACCCCGTAGTCCATATGACTAAAAAACTCTCGTTTCTTGTTGCCGGCACCCTGCTCCTGTTCGGGCTGGTCTTTGTCTTCCGGCTAGAGAACATCGGCACCACCGCGCTATGGAATCTGAGCGACGGCGGAAAATGGCTGCTGCCGCTTGTCGGCGTGGCCGCGCTCATCGACAGCATCAATCCGTGCGCGTTCTCGATTCTCCTCCTGACCATTACGTTCCTGATGAGCATCGGGAAGCTTCGATCGAGCGTCCTGGCCATCGGTAGCGCCTACATCCTGGGTATTTTCATCGTGTACCTGGTGATCGGTCTTGGTCTGTTGCAAACCCTGCACATCTTCGACACGCCGCATTTCATGGCCAAGGTCGGGGCTTCGCTTCTGGTGCTGCTCGGGTTGATCAACGTAACCAAGGAGTTCTATCCCGCGTTCCCGGTGAAGCTCGGCATTCCCCATGCCGCACACACGAAGATCGCGGTGCTGATGGAAAAGGCGTCGGTGCCCACGGCGGTCGTGCTCGGCGGACTCGTCGGCTTGTGCGAATTTCCCTGCACCGGCGGGCCATACCTGATGGTGCTCGGCCTCCTGCACGATCACGCGACTTATTTCACCGGGGTTGCCTACCTGATCACGTACAACCTCATCTTTATTCTTCCGCTAGTCCTCATCCTGCTCATTGCGAGCGATAAGACGTTGCTGGGCAAGGTACAGGCGTGGCAGCAGCGCGAAAGGGGAGTAATGCGCTGGGGCGGCGGCGTGGCCATGATCGCTCTCGGCATGATCATCTTCGTGCTCTAGTCCCATGACCGCGATCCTCACGACGACCTTCTCGATTGTCGCGATTGCCAGTCTGGCGTGGGCAGTAAAGAAAATTCTGCGCGTCCCGATTTGCCCCATCTGCCTTGGTGTCGGGGGTACCTGGCTCTGGATGATTATCGGGCGTTCTCTCGGTCATGCAGTCGACATCACTGTGCTTTCGATGCTTCTGGGGGGCTCGGTGGTCGGAATCGCGTACCAGATCGAAAAGCGTTTGCCGCAGGGACGGTCACCGCTGCTGTGGAAGACGCTTTTCATCCCGGCCGGTTTTGTCGCGGCCTATGCGCTCGCCGCGCCGCAGTGGGCCTTGTTTGCGGTGACGAGCATCGCGCTCGTGCTGCTTACGGCATTTTTCCTTCTTCCGCGTGGCGCCGCGGAAGAAGAAAGCAAAACGGTCGAGGAGTTGAAAGAGAAAATGCGGAAGTGTTGCTGAGAAAGACGGGTTGCATGGTTTCAAATCCCCCGATCACCTGCACCATCAGGTTGGCAACTTTCGAACCAGCGTCGACGGCCAACGCGCGAAGGTTCGGTGCTACGGCGTTGCGTACCACTAACGAGCCAAGATTTCGGCCGCCGTGAAGTCGCGCATCTTCGTCGGCGCCTACGACATCGATCTGTCCGCGTAATCGGACCGCTGGCGCATCGGCTTGCTCAAGTTCAATTTGAAATTCATCGACGGCAACCTCGAACTCGATAAGGCCACGTGAATAGAATAAAGAAGGCAAAGCGCAAGACCTGGCTCTCGTCGTCTCACAAATGCTACAAGGCGAGAACTGACCCCGCAGACCCCTTCAGCAGGTACCAGCCGAATTTGCAGAAAAACCGCTCTACGTGCGATGGCGTACAGAGTCGCGAGGGTACTTGATGTATTAATCTCGTTGGCGGTGTTGGCAGGGTTTCCGAGAGGGTTGAGTTGCAACCACAAAATTATTCGCGCGAAGAAGAATTGATGAAAAACCTGATCCGACCAAGCCGCGATCATCACTTCATAAACGCACCTGATCGGAGCCCAACATGAACATTACATTCAGCATTGCCCCGTTGATTTCACTTATCGCCGGCATACTCATTCTGGTTGTGCCGCGCCTGCTGAACTACATCGTGGCGATTTATCTGATTGTTATCGGACTGCTCGGACTGTTCGGCGCCGGGAACCTTAAACTGCACTAAGTAAGGAGTACGCGCATGTCTTCGTTGAAAATGTTGTCTATCTTGTCCGTCAGCCTGTTGCTCGGCACCGGACTTATCGCTTGCGAAAAACAAACCACCATCGAGAAAATTCAGGACGCGGTCAATCCCCAGGGGCCCATGGAAAAGGCCGGTGAAAAGGTCGACGAGGCCGTCGAAAAAACCAAGGATGCAGTGAAGAACTAAACTGGCGACGTGAAAGGGGTTAGCGCCAATTCCGACGGCGCTCACCCCTTTCAATGCCTAATAGGGTTACGATAACGTGAAACGATAGCGTCGCGCTTTTCGATACACTAACTAGTATTTCGTTCGCCCGCTGGCGGGTCTGTCTCCGCTGGCGGGTCCACCCATACCAGCGCCGGGGTGCATACCGCTGCTGGGGCCACCCATGCCGGAGCCGGTGCCGGCGCCCTTGCCTGGACCCATTCCAGATGCTGGCGGTTCATCCGGCAGTGTCACCCCCTGTTTTTCGGCGCGCGCTTGCATCTGCGCGTGATGTGCCTGGCGGAGCTTGGCGCGTTCCTCGTCGGTTTTCGCGGCCTTCATCTGAGCACGATAATCAATGCGCTCCTGTTGGCTCATGAGCTGTAAGCCGTAGATCTGTTCTTGCAACTGCTGATTACCTTGATCCCCGCCCTTGTCCGCCGCGATGGCTAGAGAAGCCAGCGTGGGAAACATAGCGGCGATTACAGCGGAATAAATTAAAGTGCGCTTCATGAAAGTTCTCCTGAATGTATGGATTAAGCAGGCCCACCCGGACAAGGCCCGAGTGCAATGTTTTCGATCGACGGTCAGTCAGCGAAAGACTTGAAGAAAAACGGTCAACCGCTTTCCCGCCGCTGATCCGGGTTCACTGACAAATCACAGTGTATGTGCAGATTCGCGTTCGATCGGTGCGGTGGCACACATGCGTGACCGAGTCGAAGGCCGCGAAGCGCATGTTGGTTATGTCGAGCGCATATCGATGCGACCGGTAGTGCTCGAGTCACACGCGGGATTCACTTGTGTAGGCGTTGGCAAGCTTCTAAACACCCGCGTGCGGCCCGAAGGGCCGGTCGAGAAGGCTACGCGAATAGAATAGAGAGGGGAGACGCATGGTCTGGGAGCGGGCGACCTCAATCCTTTGACCGTAGATTTTATTTAACGGAAACCAATGTCGACACTGCTGTTCTCGCTCAGAAACGTACCCGATGACGAAGCAGAAGAAATTCGACAGTTACTGACATCGAACGAGATCGAGTTCTATGAAACACCCGCCGGCAAATGGGGGATATCGGCGCCGGCAATATGGTTGCAAGATCAGAACGAACTTCAAAAAGCCAAGTCGTTAATCGAAGCGTACCAGAAAGAGAGATTCGTCAGGCGCAGGCAAGAATTCGAATCACGGAAGCGCCAAGGCAAGAATAAAACGATCGTCGACGCGATTGCGGAAAACCCGCTTCGCTTTGTTGTGTATTTCGCAGTTATCGTTGTCGTGCTTTACTTTTCGATCGTGCCGTTTTTTCGATTAGGCGGCTAAACTCGTCGAGGCCGGCAGTTCATCGATGGCAACCTCGAACTCGAGAAGGCCACGTGAATAGAATAAAGAAGGCAAAACGCAAGGCCTGGCTCTCGTCGTCTCACAAATGCTACAAGGCCAGAACTGGCCCCGCAGACCCCCATCACATCGCCCTACGGGTTCTGACCATCGTTTGCACAATCCAGGGTTTCGGTCTAGCACGAAGCGATTTATCGGCACCGGTATCGTAAGATAAGTCCGTTCCGGTTTTCGACGAAATCTTACGGAAAGCAAATCGGCCAATGCGCAGTCTCTGGAATCTCGGCTTTCGGCCGTTCTATTTGTTGGCTAGCCTCTTCTCTACCCTGTGGATCACCGCCTGGGTGTTGCAGTACACCGGGCACTTTCCGTCCGGCGCCTATCTGCAAGGGCCGGTGTGGCATGGGCACGAGATGGTGTTCGGCTACACGCTTGCGGTCATCAGCGGATTTCTTCTGACGGCGGTCGGCAACTGGACGGGTCGGCCGACGCCGAGCGGTTTAGGGCTCGCGGCGCTCGCGGCGCTTTGGGTCGCGGCGCGCATTTCCGTGCTCACGCCGTTTGCGAGCCTCGCGATGTGGCTCAATGCGCTGTTTCCCGTGGCCGTCGCCGTGGCCATTGGCGTGCCGCTCGTGCAGGCGCGCAACAAGCGCAACTATTTCTTCGTGGCGCTGCTCGTCGGCCTCGGGGCGGCAATATTTCTTTTGCATCTCGCGGCGCAAGGCCGCCTCGAATTACCGGCCCGCGGGGCGCTCGTGATCGGGCTCGATATCGTGCTCTTCGTCGTTTCCGTGATGGCGGGGCGCGTCATTCCGATGTTCACCAATAACGGCGCGCCGGGCGCGCAAGCG
The DNA here is from genome assembly GCA_036398075.1 of Binatia bacterium. Classification (GTDB taxonomy): domain Bacteria; phylum Desulfobacterota; class Binatia; order UBA9968; family UBA9968; genus DATACQ01. Next base: position 6,706 of record DASWHT010000182.1, read on the forward strand.
CGGCGCAGTATTTGGGTCGAGCGTGCGGCGCTCGGCGGCGTGCTGTTGCTGCTGGCGCTCGACCTGTTGCGCGCGCCGCCGGCGTTGGTCGCGATCGTCGCGGCGGCAGTGGCGGTCGCGCATGGCGTGCGCCTCGCGCTATGGGACTCGCCGCGGACGCTCAAGACGCCGCTCGTCTGGGTGCTGCACGCAGGCTACGCCTGGGTCGTGGTGCACCTGGCGCTGCGCGCGTTTTCCGCCGCCGGGCTCGTCGCGGAATCGCTCGCGCTACACGCCCTGGCGGTCGGCGCCATCGGCGGATTAACGATCGGCATGATGACGCGCACCGCCCGCGGCCACACCGCGCGGCCGCTCATAGCGGATCGGTGGGAAACGACGGCGTACCTGCTCGTGCTGCTCGCCGCGATCGTGCGCGTCTTCGGCGGCTGGGCATTTCCGTCGAGCTACGTCGAGACCGTGATCGGCGCCGGCGCGCTCTGGTCGGCGGGATTCGGCATCTACTTCGTGCGCTACTGGCCGATCTTGACGCAGCCGCGCCTCGACGGACGGGCGGGGTGATGATTTGTAAACCGTGGTCTTTTCCTGATTGTTCCCAATTGACCCTACGCAAGCGAGCGGACTATCCATTTTGCGCGTCCGCCGGCTGATCGCAGCAGGCAAAAGACAAGACTCGACCCTGATCGTGCCGCAGAACAATAAATCAGCTTGATCGCGCTTTGAAAATACGAGAATGCATCCACCCCGATCAGCCACAAATCAGATTCGGCTAAGCCTGAGGGAAGTGATGGCGCAGCGTTTTCAAAACTGGTCTCGGCCACCATGAAGTCGTGCATTTTCGTCGGCACCCACGACATCGATCTGTCCGCGCAAGCGGATCGCTGGCGCATCGGCTTACCCAAGTTCAATCTCAAGTTCATCGACGGCAGCCTCGAACTCGAGAAGGCAACGTGAATAGAATAAAGGGGCAAGACTTGAACGTTGTCGTAAAAAGGGTAGCGTCCTGTAGCGTCCCCCTCAATCGTATTTACTTTTCGCGTTTCAACCGACCGATTCCCGACTATCGGTGCACCGCCGATGATAATTAGGTAAGTGGCAGGATTATGCTGTGTGTTATTCTGAATTCGGTAATCTCTGCACGTCTAGTAAGCGTGGGGCCCCGGAGTGTTACTCCGGGGCTTTTCGTTTATGGCCCCGAGGGGGATTCGAACCCCACCTCCGCACGCCTGCTGGCGGTAATCTCAGCACGTTTAGTAAGCGCGGTATGCGTCCCTTACACCACTCGGGTTCGCGCAAAATATCACTTCGAAAATCCCATTCAAGATTTGTCAGATATGTGTTCCGTAGGAGAGGATGGGCGGTCGAGAGTGTAAAGAAGCGGCTCGCAGAAGAATTCAAAACGCCCAGCCTTCTAAACGTGAGTTATGAGTCAATCAGGGATGGAAAGGTGCCGGAGTGATTAAAGAAAAATAACTCTGGACCGCCCCCTTTAGCCCGACCGAGGAATATGTAGTGCGGCTCTTAATATTCGGGAAAAGGACGCACACCTTTTCATAGCAGACCTGGGCCGTCCGTACCATTTTCGCGTTTAAGTACTTAGTTGCTCCAAGCTGAAGTAATGAACCAGCGCTCTATCAGTATATGGTTCTTGTTGTTGGTATTTATTCCCCGCACTTGCAGGACTCCAAGTTTCTCAAGGTATGGCACAACATGAGGTTCGAGTTGTTTCCGCGGACTCACGTCTGGTGCCCGCCTAAAACCGATAACGTAGATCAAGCTCTCGACGTTGCTCTCGACCAATTCCACATACAGACCTATCCCATCGAAGTAAAGCCCGTCGGCGATGGCGCCGATGCGGTTGTCTAGAACGACATCTAGATTTTCAACGACAATGTCAGTCGGTCGATAGTGGAACTTCCGTAAAGAAATGTATATGTAGGCAGAACCCAAACGCCGCGCGCGGGACTCTTCCCAGCTCAGAGAGAACCTGTGCATGAAGGGATTCGTCGGTACGACAGCATAGCGGTTGCTCGCAAACAGAAAGTATCCCTCTGGATACTTTGCCAGTAGCGTCGCGTGGTCTTTTTTGCGGAGTTGTTCAACTTGCTCCGATAAGGATGACATTGCGCGATTCCTTGTATCCTTGTCCTCGCTGGCTATACGCTCTGTCTGCGAAGTGGCCTGCGATGGCAGGTAGCTTCTAAGTTTAGAAAGCGACCCGGCGAATTTCTCGAACCCTATGACTCCGAGCGCCACTACTATCACAACCGCCGCGATCCGGTTGTTCTTTATGAAGCTAATGATCTTATCGGTTGTCGTAAGCGTGTGGGCTTGAGTCGCACCGGACGCGCGATCGCTCGTGTCGCGAAGCCATTCTTGAACGATTGGAATCTTACTTTTAGCGAAGGCGCCGACCTCAAGACGTTGCTTTACCCCAGCGACACCAAGCGCCTCAAGTTTCGCGCGAATTTTTTCACGATCTTGAATGGACATCTGTTGCAGCGCGGAACGTCGCTGTTCAATCTATCAATTCGTAGTCGACATCATAGCGCAGGACAGTGCCAGTCTCGCATTGCAACGCGACGACTAGCCGGCTCGTCGGCCGGTGGGCTAAATGGCATCGTGAAAGCCCGTCTTCACT
>DASWHT010000183.1:0-8983 GCA_036398075.1 Binatia bacterium
TTTGCCGAGACGCTCCGAGGCGGAACCCATGGAGTTTCCCGCCTCTTTGATGCCCTGCAATATTTTCGGGTCCAGGTTTGGGAAAAGCTGGAACAGAGAATCGAGTTTTTCGTGCAGGTCCTCGGTGCGCTCCTTGAGCGCGCTCTGGCGCTGGGCGAGATCGCGAATCGCTTTTCTATCCGCTTCGTTTAATGCTTGCGCGGCTCCGTCCGGCGTGCCCATCAAGGCGTCCAGTTCCGATTTAAGATTCTTTAGCGTGGCCTCGGCCCGCTGCGACTTGGACTCCTGGGCGGGGGTGCGCGGTTTCGCCAACTCGTTGCGCGCCAGCTTGTCCCCTTCACCGTAGCCAGGAAAGTCTTTGGCCAGGAGCTTGGCGATCAAATTCTTAACCAGCTGGTTCATGGTGGCATCGTCGAGCTTTTTGGTGATTGCCGGATCGTCGTCGCCGCCTTCGCGATCGGGAAATTCCTGCGTTAACTGTCCCAGCTCCTTCAAGGCCTTGGCCAAGAAGCGGTCGAGTTTTTCTTTGAGGGCGCTGTCGCGCTCGCTGAGCACCGAGTTGTTGACCCCTTCGGTGCCGAGCAGGATTTCCTGTTGTTCGCGGGCGATTTGCTGCAGCTCGTTGGTCGAGCGCTGCATCTCGCCCTGCATGCGTCCCATACTCGAGGCCATGGATTGGCGCTGCGAATTTTGCAACGACGCCACCATGGCGGCCATTTGATTGAACAGCTCGCGGGCCAGCTGGCGGGCGCCTTCGATATCGCCGGCCATGAGCTTCTTGCGTATTTCCTCGAGGGCCGAAAACATCTCATTGAAACCGAGGCTGCGCATGGCTTCAGAGTTCATGAAGTCGTCGGGGAGCTGCTGCGCCATTTGCGACAACGCTTGTTGCAGTGAGGCGAGAGCCTTGGCGAGCTCCGAAATCTGCTTCATGATCGCGTCGAGATTTTTATCGCCGCTCTGGAGTTTGTCCAGGGCGTCCATGAGCCGCTCCTGACTGCGCGCCAGGTCCTGGGCGCTGGTGGCGGCTTCCTGGGCCTTGAGCCGCTTGCCGATGTCTTCGGAAAGCAGCGACATCCGCTCCAGCTCGGCGGAGATGTCGTCGCGCGCCCGCAGCTTGTCCTCAGCCGTCGTCGCTTGCTGCTGGCGCTGCAAAAGCTCGTCCTTGGTGAACTCGAGGTTGCGCTTGAGCGCGTCGAGATCGCTCCAGGTCGCAAAATCGGACAGCCGGTCCTTTTCGGTGCGCTGGATCGCTTCTTCGGTGCGCTTGAGCGCCTCGGCGAGACTCTTCTCGAGCTTTTGGTCGTTGTCGCTCCCCGTGGGCGCGTTCTTATCGCCGGGCGGGGGTGATTCCAAATGGTCGCCCAGGAGATCGACCATGCGGTTATTCAAATCCTGAATCATTTGCGCGACTTGCCTGTGCTCGGCTGTGAGATTTTTGAGCCGGAGCCTGACTGACTTGGACAGTCCCAGCTTAGGGCCGCTAATGGTGTCATTGTCCAGCACCTGGAGATGAAAAAGCGCTTCTTCGCCCTCGCGCAACGCCAGCTTGCCCAGGTCCCATTTGAACTGGCCACGCAGAATCAACCGCCTGACGTCATCCTTCTCGAGGCGAAATTTTTCTTCGCGCTCGCTTATTTTGGCGACCAGGTTGATCTCGCCGATGCCAAAATCGTCGCGCGCGCTGTATTCGAGCGGTAAGACTTCGTCGCCGTTGACTTCCAAGTCGTCCGTGGGCGCCAAAAGATCAACGGTGGGAAAACCGTCCGGTTTCGCGCGCAACTCGTAGGCGATGGGGGAATTCTGAAAGCCGAAAGCATCCTCGACCACGATGCGGTACTGCTGCGATTGAAACAGGACTAGATTGGCTTGCAGCTTTCTGCCTTCGATCTTGAGCGGCACCTTTTTGCCGTCATCGAGAATGAGTTCGCCCTTGGCAATTTCTTTGGTGGCCATGGCGTCGAGGCGCAAGGTCGAGCCTTTGAGTCCTTCGATATTGCCCCCTGGGGATGACACCGAGGCGAGGCCAGCGTAGGCCGGCGGGTAAAGCGTGATCTGGATGTCGGCGATTTCCGGCGGATCGACGGCCACGGCGATGTAAACCGGCGAGGAGAAGGCGCCGGTCACGGCGCGATAACGGACGCTCTTTTCCAGGCGCGGGATGGTGAGGCCGAATTTACCGCCGCCGAGGTTTTCCATGGAAAGTTTTTCTTCACGCCCGGACTGGCCGGCATCGGTGCTGCCGCTGGCGACGAGCAGGTCGAGGAATTCGGCAGCGGCGCCGGAAGTTGCCGCCTGGATCGCCACCCGCGCGCCCCGGGCGACGCGAAGATTTTTCGGCTCGACGTCGATCACGATCACCGACGGCGGCAGGTGATCCAGCGGGCGGGTGAGTAAACTATAGGTTTCGCCAACCCACGACGGGTTGAACAGCACGGCGGCCAAGACCGGCGCGAAAATCAGCGCCAGCAGGCGCAGGCTCGCTTTTAGCCGCTGGTTGTCGATCAATTCGTCCACCCTCAACGCGGCGATCTGCCGGCGCGTACTGCGCAGCAGCGCGAGCACCATGGCCGTTGAGAAGCCGGACGTATCTTTCGACTCGGCGACCTGGGGATAGAGCTGCAATGAATTGATTAAATTATTGCGCAGCCTCGGCCGTTTCTGTTCGATGTAGAGAGCGGCCCGCTCCTGGGAGAGCCGGCGGAAAAAACGGAAAACGGTCCATGCCGCCATGACAACCAGCACGACGGTGGTCAGGACGCTATAGGCCACGGGGGCGTAGGGCAAGAAATACACAAGCTCTTTGATGCCGGGCCCCAAAGCAAAGAGCACGAGAGCGCAAATCGCCGTAAGACAAAGACCTTCGATTCCTTGAACGAAGGTCAAACGGCGCGTAAAGCGCCGCAAAAACGATGAAAGTTCTTGGTATTCTTCCTGTCCCATGGCCGCAAACCTCGTTATCCTAACCCTTATGAACCGACTTGTCTATCCTGCGACGGACCATGTTTCGGCGGGTGGCAACAGGAGTATTGATGTGTTATGCAATTTTGATCCGCGAAAGTAAAAGAGAAAGGATTTATCCGAAAGCATGGACAACTTACAGGATCAACCCCTAGACCTGCATGAAGGTCACGAAGACGAATTTGGCGAGGACGAAGATGGCGGGATGGTGATGGACGAAGAGCACCCGATGTGGCGCTCGGAACGGATTACCCTTACTTCCGTGGGCATCGATGTTGGTTCCTCTACTTCGCATTTAATATTTTCCCGGTTGACCTTGCGGCGCCAGGGCATCGCGCTTTCCAGCCGTTTTGTGGTCGTCAATCGCGAGATCATCCACGAGTCGCCAATCTTGCTCACTCCCTATGTCGATAAGACCACCATCGACACGGCAAAGCTCGGTGATTTCATTGAACAGGCCTATCGCAGTGCGGGGGTGACGCCAAGCGATATCGACACCGGCGCGCTCATCGTTACGGGGGAGGCCACAAAGAAGAAAAACGCCGAAGCCATCTCTGCGCTGTTCTCGGCGCAGGCGGGCAAATTCGTCTGTGCCACGGCTGGGCACAACCTAGAAGCGATTCTGGCGTCCTACGGCTCCGGCGCCGTCCACATGACCTACCATGAAGGCGGCGATTTTACCGTGATGAACGTGGACGTCGGCGGCGGCACCAGCAAGATCGCCATCGTTCGAGGCGGGAGGGTTATCGATACCTGCGCCGTGGAAGTGGGCGCCCGTCTGGTAGCGATGGACGAAGACGGCAAAATCAACCGGCTTGAAGACACGGCGCTCAAGTTCGCGAAAATGGCCGGCATCGATATCAAGTTGGGCGGTACGATGAGCGATGACGACAAGGATAAATTTACCACCGCGCTGTGCGACTCGCTTTTCGAAGTACTTGAGCGGGGAAAGCTGTCGGCGCGGGTGGAGGATTTGCTGTTGACGCCGAATATCGAATTTGCCGATCCTGTCAACGCGGTGATGTTCTCCGGCGGCGTCTCCGAATACGTCTACGGCTACGAGAAGCGCAACCTCGGCGATCTGGGTGGCCAGCTCGGACGCAAAGTTCGCGAGCGGGTAAACAAACTCGGCGGCGGCAACATCCCGCTCAGGCCCGCGGAAGTGCGCATCCGCGCCACGGTGATCGGGGCTTCGCAGTACACGGTGCAAGTTAGCGGCAACACCATTTACTTGTCCCATCCGGAGATGCTGCCGCTGCGCAATCTCCAAGTGATCACTCCGCAATTCGAGCAGCAGGAATCGATCACGGCGGGCGAAATCAAAGCCGCCGTTGAAAAAGCTTTGCAGCGTGGCGACGCCATCGGGGGAGACCGCGCCGCGGCGTTGGCGATTCACTGGGAGTTAGGACCTTCCTATCCTTTGATCCGCACTCTGGCGGAAGGGTTGGTAAGCGCCATGAAAGATCATGTTGACCAGGGACAGCCGCTGGTGCTCGTCTTTGACGCCGACATCGCCAAGTTGATGGGCAATATCATCGAACGGGAGCTGATTCCCGGCGCCGGGATTATTTCCATCGATGGCATCGATCTAAAAGATTTCGACTTCATCGACATCGGCCAAGAGTTGCCGGATGCCAAAGCGGTGCCCGTGGTGATCAAATCGTTGATCTTCCGCCACACCGAACATGGCCGCGGCCACGCGCAGCAGTCGCAACACTAAGCCGAGGATCGAGGATAGAAGATCAAGGATTGTAAAATACGATCTTCCATCTTCGATCCTCTATCCTCGACCTGTTTCACCGTCGCGTGTCACCGTCGCATTGACATTGAAAATTATTTCTATTATTTTTTAATTTATCTTTATTTTACGGATGCTTAACATTTATGGAAGAACCCAGTGGGTGGCATAATTTTCTCGAAATCGTCACCAAGCCGGACAACATCCCGATCGTGGCGATGTTGATTCTGGTGATTTTCTTTACCTGGCTCGGCTTGAGGGAAGCCTTCAAACACGACAAGCTCATCGAAGAAGGCAAAGAAGACGACATTCCCAAAGAGATGTGGAAGTAGTTGATGCTGAGGACCTGCCTAGCGGTTTTGGCTGTCCTCACCGGGACGAGTTTTTCCTTTGCCGCCGATGGTAGATCGTCTTTGGCCCAAACAGCGCGTTGGGGAGAGGCGCGGAAATTACTAGCCGAGGGCAATGCCGCGGCGGCCAAGGCGGCTTTCGAGGAATTGCTGGCAAAATTTCCTGAAGAGCCGGATCTGCATTTGTTTTTGGGGATCACCCAGCTGCGCTTGCGTAACCCTGACGCTGCTGTCGTTGCGATCAAGAGGGCGATTGATTTGGACCCTAATCACGTCGAAGCGCGGACTCTATTGGGGTGGTTCGAGCTGGAGATTCGCGGCAATATCGACGGCGCGATTCAACAATACGCTAGAGTCGTCGAGCTCAAGCCCGATTCCCCGCAGGCCCATGTTAATTTGGGTGTCGCCTACAAGAATAAGGGCGTTCTCGACAAGGCGTTGGAGAGTTATAACCGGGCGTTAGGACAGCGCGCCGACTATGTGGAAGCGCTGAGCAACCGGGGTTGGGTCTACGTCGAGCAGGAGAAATGGCAAGAGGCCCGGCGCGATTTCGACCAGGCACTTGAGATCAAGCCGGAGGACCATGGCGCGCTTCAAGGACTGGCCCAGGTTCTGGAAAAAACCCGCGACTACGCGGGAGCCCAACGGGTGCTGAGCCGGTTAAACGCCCAGTCGCCGAATTTCGTTTACTGGTTGCAGTGGGGCCGCATCGGCCTGATCCGTTATTGGTGGGTACTGTTTTTGTTTGCGCTAGGGTTTTTTGTTAAAGGGCGGTTCATGAAAGCGAGGACTCAGACTAATGGCTGAAGCCGCGAAGAAACGCAAAGGAACGGCTCTCTTGGCCGTGATGGACGAAAACTGTTCAAGCTGCGCCGGCTCGCCGATCTGTGAAGCCCATTGCCCAGTGGACGATTGCATCAATTTGCTCTATGAAGAGATGCCCGGCGGCGGGCTCAAACCTTACCGCGTGTTCGTCGATAACGACAAATGCATTGGCTGCCAGATGTGCTATAGCGAAGATCTCACCAAGATCCACGAGCATAAGGAAACCGGCGAGATTTTTTTCGAATACGCGAACCGGTTTTATGACAGCGACCGGAAACCCGTGGCCCCGGATAAGATACCGAAGCGCTTTCAGCTTCAGCTCATCGGCACGGAGTCCGAAGACCGGCTGGACAAGAAAATTTGTCCGTGGGACGCCATTAAGATGTATGAGTTCGAGGATGGGCTGACCAAGTCAGAGTTTTTTTACGACGCCACGAAAGTTAAACAGGTCAACGGCGTGTACGTGATCGATAACGAGGAAAAAGCACGGCTCGAAGAGAAACAAAGCGAGCTTTACGAATAGCCGATTACCCGGACAGCAGTTTCTATATGGCACAAAAAATCGAAATTATGGAAACCGTGCTGCGCGACGCGCATCAGTGTTTAGTGGCAACGCGCATGCGCACTGAGGACATGTTGCCGATCGCCGCCCAGCTGGACGATATCGGTTACTGGTCGCTGGAAGCTTGGGGCGGCGCAACGTTTGACGCGACCTTGCGCTATTTGAAGGAATGCCCCTGGGAGCGGCTGCGCAAGTTGCGCGCGGCGATGCCGAAGACCCGCTTGCAAATGCTGATGCGAGGGCAAAATGTGGTCGGCTACCGAAATTATCCCGACGATATCGTGCAGGCCTTCGTGACGCGCGCCGCGGCCAACGGCGTAGACGTTTTCCGTATCTTCGACGCCATGAACGATATCCGCAACATGAAGACGGCCATCGAGGCCGCGCTCAAAACCGGCAAACTGGTGGAAGGAGCGGTTTGTTATACGATTAGCCCGGTTCACTCCGCCGATTATTTCCTGCGCATCGCCGAAAAACTTGCCGAGATGGGCGTGCAACTTATTTGTCTTAAAGACATGGCCGGGATGCTCGCCCCTTACGCCGCCCACGAGATTATTAAAAAAATCAAATCGCGCATTGCTCTGCCGCTTCATCTTCATTCCCATTGCACCGCGGGGTTGGCGCCCATGAGTTATATGATGGCCATCGAAGCCGGCGCCGATATCCTGGACACGGCCAGCGCGCCGTTTTCCCAGGGGACCTCGCAACCGGCGACCGAACAGGTGGTCGCGGCGCTCAAAGACACGCCCTATGATACCGGCTTGGATCTCGGCAAGCTGGGCAAAATCGCCGATTACTTTTATGGCGTGCGGCGAAATTATGCCGAATTTGAAAGCCCGGTCAACAATCAAATCAAGACCGATGTTTTAACCTCGCAGATTCCGGGGGGAATGCTCTCCAATCTCGTCGCCCAGTTGCGCCAGCAGAAAGCGGAAGACAAACTCGATCTGGTGCTGGCCGAGATGCCGCATGTGCGCAAGGATTTGGGCTATCCGCCCTTGGTCACGCCGACCAGTCAGATCGTCGGCTCCCAGGCGGCTTTGAATGTCATGACCGGAAAACGCTACTCCGTCGTCGCCATGGAGACGCGCAATTACGTCATGGGTCTATACGGAGAACCGCCCGGTCCCGTGAGCGACGAGATGAAAAAGATGATTCTTGCCAAGAAAGAACCGATCACCTGCCGACCCGCCGACCTCTTAAAGCCCGGTCTCGATCAAGCGCGCATGGACGCCGGCAGCCTCGCGACCAGCGAAGAGGACGTGCTTTCCTACGCGCTGTTTCCGGAAATCGCCAAGGAATATTTTCTTCATCGGGAACTATCGTAAGGGACGGTCGCGACCGTCCCCTATTAGATGACTTTGTTCAGGGGATACTCGATAATTCCCACCGCGCCGTTTTGAATCAACTGGGGGATCAAATCCCGGACTTTGGCTTCTTCCAGTACGCTTTCGACGGAGAACCATTTCACCCCTTTGAGGTTCGCCGTGGGATGCAGCGTCGCCACCGTCGGCGCGGTGATGCTCGGAATGAGCGCGATGATCTTTTCGAGATCCACTTCGGCAACATTGAGTTTGATTCCGACTTTGTTTTCCGCCGACAGCGCGCCCTGAAGCAGCAACCGGATTTGTTCGATCTTTGACCGCTTCCAGGGGTCCTGCCAAGCTTGTTTGTTGGCGATCAGCACGGGGCAAGATTCCATCAGCTCGTGAATGATTTTCAATCCGTGAGCGCGAATGGTGCTGCCGGTTTCGGTTACTTCAACGATGGCATCGACCAGTCCCTCGGCCGCCTTCGCTTCGGTGGCGCCCCAGGAGAATTCCACTTCTACGGCAATTTTCTTCTCGGCGAAGTAGCGCTTGGTGAAGTTGACCATTTCCGAGGAGATTCTTTTGCCCTTCAGATCTTCGATCCTGGTGATGGACGAATCCTGCGGCACCGCCAGCACCCACCGGGTGGGTTTGAAGCTGGTCTTCGAGTAAATCATTTCGCAAACGAGCTGGACGTCGGAGCTGTTCTCGATGGTCCAGTCTTTGCCGGTGATCGCCACGTCCAGCGTGCCCATTTCGACGTAGCGCGACATTTCTTGAGGGCGCGCCAGGCTTAAGCGCACCGTTGCGTCATCGATGGACGGGAAATAGCTGCGGCTGGTGGTGGAAATTTTCCAGCCCGATTTTTTGAAGAGCTCGATGGTCATGGCCTCGAGACTCCCCTTGGGAATTCCTAACTTTAGCTCTTTGTCTGGTTTGGCTGCCATTATCTCTCGAACCTTTGAACGTTGAACTTTTGAACCGCCATCACAACGGTTTCTTGTAAACCTCCTGGGGGTCGAAAACTCGCTCGGCAATGACCTTCCAGTCGCCATTGTCTTCCTGGCGGAAAAAGCAGCTACGGTATCCTTCGTGGCAGGCAGCCCCGCCAATCTGATTGACTTGAAGCAGGATGGTATCGTTATCGCAGTCGATGAAGACGTCTTTTACTTCCTGAAAATTGCCCGATTCTTCGCCTTTGAACCACGGCCCTTTGCGCGAACGGCTGTAGTAATGG
>DASWHT010000184.1:0-2625 GCA_036398075.1 Binatia bacterium
GTGGGGTTGTGGCCGACGCGCAGCAGCCGGCGAGAATTCACCGGATAGGAATTCTGATCAATACCCCCGCGTCCGCCCAATCGACCCAGGTCGAAGCATTTCGCCGACGGCTGCGCGAGCTTGGCTATGTCGAAGGAAAAAACATTGTCATTGAGTACCGATATGCCGAAGGGAAACTCGAACGGCTGCCTGACCTTGCAGCCGAGCTGGTCCGTCTTAAAGTTGACGTCATCGTCACCGCCGGCCCGGCTATTTTAGCTGCCAAGAAGGCGAGCACGACAATTCCCATCGTATTCGCTGTTGCGACCGATCCAGTAGGACTTGGGCTTGTCTCCAGCCTGGCGCGACCAGGCGGGAATATCACCGGACTTAGCCTCATGTGGCCAGATCTCAATGGCAAACGGTTGGAGCTGCTCAAGGAAGCCTTCCCCAAGGTTGCCCGGGTGGCCTTCCTCTGGGGATCGGGTGGCCCGGGGGGAAACCTGGCCCTCACAGACATGGAGGCTGCGGCCAAGGCGTTGGGAATCAAACTTCTATCGCTTCCGGTGCGAAGCCTTGACGATTTTGAGAGCGCATTTGCGCAAGCGAAAAGGGAAGGCGCCCAGGCGCTCATTACGAACTCAGGTCCACTTATCAATACTCAGCAACGCCGAGTGTTGGACTTCGCGGCAAAGAACCGGTTGCCGGCGATCTACCACTACAGTGAGTTTGTTGAGGCCGGCGGCTTGATGAGCTACGGGCCAGACAATACGGACTTATGGCGGCGCGCCGCTGACTTTGTGGACAAGATCTTGAAAGGCGCCAAACCGGCTGACTTGCCGGTGGAGCAGCCGACGAAGTTCGAGTTGATTATCAATCTGAAAGCGGCCAAGCAGATTGGCCTGACGATCCCGTCGAGCGTATTGGCGCGGGCGGACCGGGTCATAAGATGACATTTTAGATTTTCGTCTGCGGGGCCGCTTGCCGATTTTCGATTTGGGGGCGAAGAGAATGAATAGAAGATCTTGGGTACGATGGCTGGATTCTTTTTCCGCCAATCGAAAATCTAAAACCTGTCCTGAGCCACGCCGAAGGATCCAAAATCTAAAATGGCTTACTCTAGGCGCCATGATCTTGGCTCCTATCTTTTCAGTTCACGCCCAGGAAAATTTCTTCCAGGGAAAGTCGATCCGAATTATCCGCGGTGGTCAACCGGGCGATCTTTACGACCTTTGGACCCGGCACATCGCGACCTATCTGGGGAAACATATTCCCGGCAATCCGAGCATCACGGTGCAAAACATGCCAGGCGCCGGTTCGGTGATCGCGGCGAATTATGTCTACAACGTCGCCAAGCCGGATGGGCTTACCCTCGGTTCGATCAATCCGGGAATTTACATGGACCAATTGATCGGCCGCAAAGAAGTGCAGTATGACTGGTCGAGATTCAACTGGCTCGGCACCCCGGAGCAGACCGAGTTGGCGGTTTTGTTCCGCGGCGATAGTCCATATAAGACGATTGACGATCTGCGCAAGGCTGCCGAGCCGCCCAGATGCGGCTCCACCGGCACAGGGTCGATAACCTATCACACACCGAAGCTCATCGAAGAGATCTTCGGCGTGAAGTTTAACATCATCACGGGCTACCAGGGCGCGGCGGACATCGACGTTGCCCTCGAACGCGGCGAGCTCCAGTGCCGGGTGATCACCCTTGCGGCGTTTTTTGGCCGCGAGCCGCATATCACCTGGTTCAAGAAAGGCTTCACTCGGGCATTTTTGCAGACCGGCCGCAAACGAGATTCTTTGCTGCCGGATACGCCAACGCTCTATGACCTGATGGACCGTTACAAAACCCGCGATGCCGAACGTCGCCTCGCCACGCTGGTCATGGCGCCCAACGAGTTTGGACGGCCATGGACCGCCCCTCCGGGGATGGCCCCGGATCGGCTCAAAATCCTGCGTGACGCTTGGATCAATACGCTCAAAGATCCTGAGCTATTGGGCGAAGCAAAAAAGCGCAGATGGCCGGTGGAACCGGTCGGCGGCGAGCAGTTGGCGGTGCTGGCGAAAGAAGTGATCGCCCAGCCGCCGGAAGTTATCGCCAGATTGAAAAAACTCTTGGCGGAGTAGAGCGGGTGAAAACTGGAGTGATGGAGTATTGGAGTGGTGGAGTAATGGGTCTTCAATTCCGGATCTTCAGGCTTTCGTGTGGCTAACCTTGCCAACGCTATTTCAGTGCAACGACTCGGAGATTGCACGGCGGAGGCGCTGAGGGCGCGGAGTAAAGAGTTCTTGATTAAGAAATACTCCGAACTCTGCGAACTCTGTGCCTCTGTGGTGAACACTCTTTCAAAGGAAACTCGGAAGAGCCTCAATTTCCAACACTCCAGTACTCCACTATTCCATCACTCCATTTTAAAGGAGGTTTTATGGCGGCAAGATATCGCGCGGATCATATCGGCAGTTTGCTTCGACCGGCCGAGCTGCTAGAAGCGCGCAGTGCGAATGTTAGCAGCGAGCAACTGCGAGCACTCGAGGACAAGCACATCCTGCGAGTAATCGAACGGCAGAAGGAGATCGGCTTCAAGATCTTTACCGACGGCGAGCTGCGCCGCGGCAACTTTATGAGCGACTTCAACGACGCGG
>DASWHT010000185.1:0-9050 GCA_036398075.1 Binatia bacterium
GAGTCGGCGCAGGCTTTTTGGCGGGGTCTATTGGCGGAAGGCTTGCGGCAGCGCCGCGCGGTCGGCGCGAATTTGCAGGGCGCTCACCTTGTTTGCCAAGATGCTGAGATAATTCTGATACTCTTTGATTTCATCGGTCACCGGCCGGAAGGGATCGGCGCCGCGTCCGTGCCGGAGCTCCGAATTCCGTCCGACCCCGCCTGCACCGACCGTCCGCATCCGGTTCTTGTTTTGGCTGATGCGCTGTTCATAGACGCGCTTGAGCCGGTCGTATAGACGGAACTTTTCCTGCCACCATGCGGCAGGATAGCCGTCGTATGGACCTTCGCCCGTATGCAGCACCATTTGGCCGCGGGTATAGTTGATTTCCATTTGAAAGCGGCTCAGAAAGTCGGCGCCGAGGAGAGCTGTCCCGCCAAGACTGTCCTCGATGACGACCATATCAAAGTTCCTCGCCTCCGCCTCCCCGACTTTTAAGTTGTCGACCTCGATGAGCAGGCCTTCAATGACTCCGCCGACTCCGCGAACTTCGATGGACAAGGAATTTCTCTTGTCGAACCCCAAACGCGAAGCAAGGCTCGCCGGTATGATGGTCATATTGGCGCCGGTGTCGACGATCAATCGAATGGGGATACGATCGTTGATTTTTGCGTCCACGAACAGCCGTCCGCCTTCCCATGCGAGGGGTAGGATGTAGCGCCGCCGGTTAGTGACTTCCGGGAGATCGTTTTTAGAGGCTGGGACGGTTTTTTCGCGGACCGGATTTGCCTGGCCTTCTCGGCTCGCTTTGCGGTAGGGCTCGGGAACCGATGTCAGATCGTCGGAGAAATGGATGGAGCCCTTTTCGTCGACCCAGCGGAAGAATTCATGCGCCGATGATGCACTGATCGGCCAGCACAATACGAGCAGTATGAAGCTCGAAGAGAATTTGTCCCACAACGCTAGAGTCCTCCCGGAGCCAAAGTAATATTTGCGATACTCTAGTAATTTTCACCCAATCAAGTGTCAATGGATGCCAATGGTCTTGCATCAATTAATGCACTCGCTCTTTTATCTTCTCGCGGAGCCTTAAGCAAGCCAGAACTACTGAGACATAACCGAAACCGCTTCATCATCGTGCGCGGATCGTATCTGAACATTAGCGTGCGCCATTCCGTAGTGCGAAGGTGAATTTCTCTCGCCGACTGCTCAATACGTTGCACGCTTACCCAACGTCTCTTGGTAAAATTCCATCCCGATCGTTTCGTCCACCGCTGATCGTGTCACCGCGGCGGTCGATATCGGGCCTTTGGCAGTATGGCCGAAAAAGTCTTGGCCCTTTTATTTGTCGGTTTTGCTGGCTATAAGAGAGCGACGGATTGCGGGAACCAAGTCTACGCCGCCACGTTCATAGGAGGTCTACTATGGTAGCGAAATATACCGGTTGGGCCTTTTTAGTCGCGTTCATTGCCTGCGTAGTCGTTCCACCCTCCACGGTTTTTTCGCAGAGCGATTTTTACCGGGGTAAGACCATCACTATTGTTCAGGGAAGGGACCCGGGCGGCACGGGGGACCTGCGTGTCAGAGCTATGATGCCTTTCTGGCAGAAATATATTCCCGGCAATCCAACCATTATAAACGAGTTTATGCCGGGCGGCGGAGGCCGCAAAGCGGCAAATCACGTCTTTCGATCGGTTCGTCCCGATGGGCTCACCATCGGCAACGCCGGCGCCAGCCTGGTTTCGCTCGCCATACTTGGAGAGACGGGAATCCTGTACGATCTGGACAAGTTCTCCTATCTGGGATCGCCCTATAGCGTTTATCATCCGATCTTTTTATCACGCAAGCAGGCTGGTTGGGACTCTATCGAAAAACTCCGAGCTGCCTCGGGAATCAGGGTCGGAGGGCAATCTGTGGGCTTTTCCACCTATGTTGAAGGTCGCCTGTTTGCCTATATTCTTGGTCTTAAAGATCCGAAATTCGTTACGGGGTATGGAGGCGCCGAGCTCGACCCGGCGCTGTTGCGCGGCGAAATCGACGCCCGCGCGACGGGCGCTGACGGTGTTGTGCGGAACCCTGACTGGCTTCAAGGAGGCGTGGTCGACTTTCATGCGATCCTTGAAATTCCCAAGGGGGAAAAGCATCCGCAGTTCAGCCGACTCCCCGAACTTGAAAGCTTTGCCAGGTCGGAGAAAGACCGCAAGGTGGTGATTCTCCAGCGCGCTTTCCGGGTTGGCGGCGCCCCTTCATTCCTTCCTCCCGGAACGCCCAGCGACCGAATAAAAATACTCCAGGAAGCATTTCGCAAAGCGTATCTGGATCCAGGTTTCCAAAAGGAATACAAAAAGATCGTCGGAAATAATCCGTCACCGCTTCTGCCCGAAGATCATGAAAAGGTGATCAGAGAAGTCCCGCGCGAGCCGGACGTAATCGAGCTGTTCAAAAAGATCGCGGGCGCCGATCCACTACCGCCCCAGTGAGATTAGCTCTGGCGAATACGCTCAAAATTCTTGGGCATGTTGCAGCAGAACCAGCAGGGGCGGGCAATGCTTTTGAGAAAACTCTTCACCGGATCTGGCACTTCTAAAGGATTTGGCTGATCCTGGCGGTTATGCGCTCGGGGCGACCATCCGGTCGCCCCTTGGGATCTATTCGTTACGCCTTCCCAGCCTCCTTCAAGCCGCGCAGCACGTTCTCCGGACTGAGCGGCAACGTTCTGATCCGCACTCCCGTGGCGTTGTAGATTGCGTTGGCGATGGCGGCCATGGGCGGGACGCAGGCGATTTCACCGGCGCCTTTGGCGCCGTAGGGGCCCGCTCCGGCGTAGCCGTGGACCAAGGTTGTTTCGATGCGCGGCATCATGTTGATGGTCGGCATCAAATAGTCGACGAAGGACGGGTTCATGGTTCTGCCGTCTTTGTCGAAGACGACCTGTTCGCAAAGCGCCTGGCCGATGCTCATGGCGGTGGCGCCTTCGATCTGGCCTTCGACGGCCACGGGGTGGATGGGAAAACCGACGTCGTGGACCGCGACGTACTTCAAGATCTTCACGTTGCCGGTATTCGTGTCTACTTCGACGATGCAGGCGTGCGCCGTGAACGGCGGCGAGTTGCCGTGGGCTTTCTCCTCGGCCATCATCGCTTGATTGTCGCAATAGCCGCGGCCGATCACTTCACCGATGATATTGTGCGCGGCGGTGGCGATGGTGGCCAGGGGAACCGACTTCGACGGCGTGCCTTTGACGCGGATCTGTCTGTCCTTGATCTCGAGATCGTCGGGGCTGGCTTCGAGCCGGCTTGCGGCCATTTTGAAGAGCTGGTTGCGCGCGTCGATGGCGGCAAGCCGGGTCGCCGTGCCGGAAACAATGATTGCCCGGCTGCCGACGGTGCCGGCATCCCAGGGACTGGCGTCGGTGTCGACGTTGACCACGGTGATATCTTTCACCGGGACGCCCAGCTCTTCGGCGGCAATCAGTGGAATGCCGAACCGCGGCGCCGTGCCCATGTCTATCTTGCCGATATGAACCGTCACCGAACCGTCCTCATTGACTTTAACCACCGCGCCGCCGCCGGGGCCGGCGCTTTCAATCCATGACCCGGTGGCGATGCCGATGCCCTGGTTTTTGCCGAGGGCGGGCGCAATGAATTGCGCCCCTACCTGTTTGTATCCGATTTTCTCCGCGGCGGTTTTGATGGTCTCGCCGAGGGACACGTCGCGCAGCTTGGGAACGCCGACGATCTTGTCGCCGGCTTTCGGCGTGTTTTTCAGACGGAACTCCACCGGGTCCATGTTTAATTTTGCCGCTATGGAATCCATGTGCGATTCCACGGCGAAGGCGGCCTGGGGTCCGCCGGGGCCGCGCACCGGTCCGCAGACCTGCTTGTTGGTGTAAACTACGTAGCCGTCGATATGGCAGTTGGGCATCAAGTACCAGCCGCCGAGCATATTCGTGCAGCGCGCGCCGGCCATGGCGCCGAAGCCGGAGTAGGCGCCGGCATCGTAGACCACCTTGCCCGTGCGGGCGACGATGGTGCCGTCTTTCTTGACGCCGGTCTTGATGTACATCTTGGCGCCGGAGCGGATCGTCGTGGAAATCGTCTCCTCGGCCTTGTCCAGGACGATCATCACGGGCCGCTTGGCTTTCACCGCCAAGAGAGCGCAGATGGGCTCGATGGCCGCGCCGGAAGTGATGCCACTGGCTTTGCCGCCGAAACCGCCGCCCAACTCGGTGGCCAGAACTCTGACTTTATTCAAAGGAATCCCGAGCAGCCTCGCGACATCGGTGCGCACGCCGAATGGCGCCTGGGCGTTGGCCCACACGGTGATGCGGCCATCCGGTTCGACCTGCGCCGCGGCAATTCTCGGTTCAAGATACTGCGGGTGGATCATTTTTGTTTCGTAAACTTCATCGACCACCAGGTCGGCTTCCGCCATCGCCTTCTCGGGATCGCCGACGTGGACGGCTGTATAGCTGCACACGTTTTTTACCTTGACGCCTTCAGGCAAATTCTTCGGCAGCGGCATGTCGTCGTGCAAGGTCGGCGCCTCCGGTTTCATCGCCTCTTCCTGATCGATGACCACCGGCAGCGGTTCGTAGGCGACTTTGATTTTCTTGAGAGCCTGCTTGACGATGGCCGGGCTGTCGGCCGCCACCGCGGCCACGGGGTCGCCCATATAGCGGACTTTATTCTTCGCCAGCATGTAGCGGTCGATATAAGTCCGCCCGTAGCGGACATCTGGAGCGTCCGCCGCCGTGACCACGGCGTGAACGCCGGGAAGCTTTTTCGCTTCGCTGGTGTCAATGCTGACGATCTTCGCGTGGGCATATTGACTGCGCAGAATGCCGCCGTGCAGCTCGCCTTTTAGCTCAAGGTCGATGCCGTAGATGCCGGCGCCGATGACGCGCTCGACGCCGCCCATGCGGGGAGTGCTTGTGCCCAGTACCGTGTATTCCGCTTTTGCCATGGCGTTATCTCCTTAAAGTTTCTGCGCGGCGAGTTGGATCGCGTCGACGATTTTCGTGTAGCCGGTGCAGCGGCAGATGTTGCCGGAGACCGCTTCTTCGATGTCTTCCGCCGTCGGTTTCTTGGTGCGGTCGAACAACGCTTTCACCGACATGATATAGCCCGGCGTGCAGTAGCCGCATTGCACCGCGCCGGTATCGATGAACGCTTGCTGTACGGGATGCAACTTATCGCCGTCGGCCAGGCCTTCGATGGTGATGATATCGGCGCCGATGGCGTCGGCGGCCATCGTGACGCAGGAGTTGATCGGCTTGCCGTTATAAATGATCGTGCAGGCGCCGCACTCGCCGGTGTTGCAGCAGAGTTTGGTGCCTTTGAAGCTCAGCGTGTCGCGCAGGAACTCCAATAATGACGTGGACGCTTCCGCGCCGGCGCTGACGGCTTTCCCGTTGATCGTGGTATTGATGGTGAGATTCATTACACTACCTCCTTGCCAGTGGCGGCTTTCCAGGTTTGTTCCAGACCCCGGCGGGTCAAAGCTTCGACGATCCAGCGGCGATACTCCGCGCTGCTGCGCTGATCGCTGATGGGACTCGATTCCGCAGCGGCCATGGCCGCGGCTTCTTTGAGTAGCGCGCCGGAGAGGGGTTTGCCGCGCAGCAACGCTTCGGTCTTGGTCGCGCGCAGCGGCGTCGGCGCCACCGCGCCCAACCCGATGCGCACGTCTTGCAAACTGTTCTTCGAGGCGTCCGGCGTGATTAACACCGCGACGCCGACCATGGCGATATCCATGGCGCCGCGCACCGCGTGCTTCAAATAAACCCCGCGGCTGCCGGCGGCGGGATAGGGCACTTCGATCTCCGTCAATAGACCTTTCGATCCGACGCTGCATTTTCCCGGTCCCTGGAAAAACGCCGTGAACGGCTCGGTCCTTTCCCCGTCGGCGAAAGCGAGCTTGCCCTTGGCTTCAAGCACGAGCAGCGGCGTCAAAGTTTCGCCCGAGGGCGAAGCGCGGCAGATGTTGCCGCCGATGGTCGCCGTATTGCGGATCTGCAGCGAGGCGAACTGGTGCGACGACTCCCACAGCACCGGCAGCCTGTCGCGCACGACGGCGCTGGTTTCGACGTCGCGGATCGTCGCCAGCGCGCCGATGCGCAGGCTGGCGCCGTTCTCCCGGATGCCGTCCAGGCCGGGGATTTTTTTAATGTTCACCAGGCAGCCCGGTTCCTCCTTATATTTGATATCCACCATCACGTCGGTGCCGCCGGCGATAATTTTGGCTTCAGCGCCATGCTTGGCGAGCAGCGACAGTGCTTCACTGACTGTCTTTGGTTCGAAATAGTCCATGGTTGACGCCCCTTGTGTGTTAATTGATTCGATAGGGTTACTGAATCCCTCTTAGCCCAAGTTGCGTGACGATGGCAAGCCCTGAGAAACTTGCCGGTAGGATTGATAATCGTCGCGCGTTCGTTACCGAGCCAATGCCAGGTTTGACTGAGCGCTTGGGTTATTGTTAGAGTCCGCTGCGATTAAGGCGAACCGCGGCGTTGCGCCGTCGGGGACGAATCACGGTAATCTCAGGAGTGTAACGAATGGCCACGTCCAGAGGCTTCTTCGATGCAGACGGACATGTCTATGAACTCGATTATCAGATCATCGAGTACCTCGATCCGCCGTTTCGCGGCCGGAACGAACTGCTGCGCCAGCCGCTCATCAACTCAGGCGATGGTTGGCATCGGATCGCCTTAGGCGTCGGCCGGGGCCAGGGCGGCGTGACCGGCGGCGAAATCACCGCGCAGAACTGGATCGATGCGCTGGATCAGGTCGGACTCGACGGCACCGTCTTGCACCCGACACTGGCACTCAACATCGGCCAGGTGAGAGATCCTGAATGGGCCGCGGTGGTCGCTCGTGGTTATAATAATTGGCTGCATGATCGGTACTTGAAAGCGAGTCCGCGGCTCAACGGGCTTGCTGTCCTGCCGGTGCAGAATCCCGCCGAGGCGGTCAAAGAGCTCAAGCGGGCGGTCAAAGAATTGCACATGGTCGGCGCAATTATGCCGGCGGCGGGAGTCAACCGGCTGCTCGGCGATCCGTCCTACTATCCAATCTATGAAGCGGCGCAAGAATTGGACGTCGCGCTCTCGGTGCACACCGGCGGCGTGCCCCAACTCGACATGCGTTTCTTCGATCGCCTGATCGATGTTCGCTGTTTGCAGCACCCGATCGGCCAGCTGCATCAGATGGTCCATATGATGTTCAGCGGCGTGTTCGACCGCTTTCCCACTTTGCGGATGGCCTTTTTAGAATCCGGCTCGGCCTGGGTGCTCTGCGCGCTGGAGCGCATGCAGCGGGAGCACGAACATTGGGCGGTGCTGCTCAGCGACTTAAAAAAGTCGCCGAAGGAGCACTTAAAAAGCGGGCGGCTCTATTTCGAGGCGGAGCTCGAGGACGAACTCCTGCCGTACACCGTAAAGTTGCTCGGCGACCAGGCCTTCGTGTTTGCCTCCGATTTTCCCCACTTCACGCGCGCGGACCATATCTCCGAAGGGATCAAGCGTTTTCAGGAGCGGCGCGATTTGTCCGACGAAAGCAAAAGGCTGATCCTCGGTGATAATGCCAGACGCCTTTACAAAATCGCTACGCCGAACTGATGATCCGCGCCGGCAGCGAAGGAGGTCTTGCGTATGTTCAGGTTAAGAAATGCCGCCGTTTTGTTAGGCGCGCTGGTGTTCGGTCTTGCCGGTCTGGGCGACGCAGCTGCGCAGTGGGAGGCGCAGTGGGAAAAAACCGTGGCGGCGGCAAAGAAAGAAGGCGAGCTTTCTATCTATCTGAACGCTCCGGCGCAGGTGCGGCCCGCGTTAACCAAAGCCTTCGAGGAGAAGTATGGGATCAGATCCTATGTCGTCACCGGCACCGGCCCGGAACTATCGGCCAAGATCGTCTCCGAGTACATGGCGGGTTTACACCAGGTCGATGTCAGTTTCCAAGGATGCAGCACATTGATCAGTCTGATCGGGGCCCGGGGCTACCTCGCCCCGATCGAGCCCATGCTCATGCTTCCCGAGGTCCGCGACAGCAAGGTCTGGTTCGGCGGCAAGCTCAATTATGACAAGGCGGGCCTGGCCTTCAGATTCATCAACCATTCGCTGCCGCCGCTCGTTTACAACACCGACCTGGTCAAAAGAAACGCGATCCAATCTTATCTCGATCTGCAAAAGCCTGAATGGAAGAAGAAGATTCTCATGCATGATCCCTCGGTGCTCGGGGCGGGAGCCAACGGCATCAGCTATCTCGCGACTCTTTGGGACATCAACAAGGCAAAAGATTTCTTGAGTTCCCTATTGAAGACACAGGAGGCCGGGATTACGAGAAATTACCAGCAGCAGGTCGAGTGGGTGGGACAGGGGAAATATGCCGCCGGGCTCTGGCCAAACCCCGGGCAGTCCGCGCGTTACTTAAAAGCCGGCGCGCCCATCGCCATCGCTCATTTAAAAGAGGGCGCGGTGGCGTCGCCCGCCTTCGGCTGCCTGGGGGTGGCGGCAAAGCCGGCGCATCCCAATGCCACCGCGGTGTTCGTCAATTGGTTCTTGAGCCGCGAAGGCCAATCCCTCGCGGTGAAGTCCTATGAACTGCCAAGCGCGCGGTTGGATGTTCCGCCCACGGGGATTCTCAAAGAATTCGTGATTGCCGCCGATCAGAAGATTTTCATCGAGGGCGAAGCGTTCAACGCGCAGCAGGAAAAGTGGATTCCGGAGTGGAAGGCCATCGTGGAGTCGGCAAAATGAGCGTGTCGCAAGATCTCAAGGGGAAAATGTCGACCGCCTGCGCGATTCTCCAGTGGGAGCTGGCGAATATGTGGGGCCATGTAAGCGTGCGGGCGCCTGACGGCAACGGTTTTTCGTTGATGCCCATCCGGCGGCCCGTCGACCCCAATATTCCCGCGGATGATCTGCTTGAATACGACCTCGAGGGAAAGATGACCGCGGGACGGCGCGATGCCATCGACGAAATATTTTTCTACAGCTGCCCGTATCGAGCGAAGGACGAAGTCGGCGCGGTGATTCACTGCCATCCGGAGATGGCCACGGCGCTGGCGGCGGTGGG
>DASWHT010000186.1:0-3575 GCA_036398075.1 Binatia bacterium
GCCGCGAAGATGTCTTCGACATGCGCGACGAGATGTACGCTTTCTTCGAGCAGCACGAACCGGACCTGCGCGCTCACCCCAGGCCGGCCACCTTACTGCGCGGGGTCGGCGTCGATCTGCCGGACATGCTGGTGGATATCGAAGCCTGGGCGGTGGTGCCCCGGCAGAAATAGATTTTCGGAGATTAACCACAAAGGGCACAAGGGTCACAAAGTAGGGGCGCGATTCATCGCGCCCTCGGACGGAAGAAACGAAAAAAATCGTTTAACCGCAAAGAATGCAAAGAGCGCCTAAAGCAGGGGGAGGAGTTACGATGCGATCGATGTTTGGAATCGTTGTCGTCGCTGTTCTAGTAATCGTGTTTGGTATGCCCGCGCAGCGCAGCGGCGCCGCCCAGGCCGAAACACGTATTTCCATCGGGGTCACCGAAACGATGGACACCTTCAATCCCTACGGCGACAGCGTGGCTCTGATGTACAGCGTGTGGTGCCAAGTCTTGGGCTGCCTCGGTACGTACGATTTCGACCAGGGGCAATACGTGGGATTGGTCGTGGAAAAATGGCAGGTCAAAGATCCGAACACCTGGCTGTTTCACGTGCGCAAAGGGCTCAAATTCCATAACGGCACGCCGGTGACGGCCCACGATATCATCCATTCCATGGGGCGGACACGCAACGATCCGCAAAGCAAGCAGCGGCAAAATATATCGGCGGTGGCGAGCGAAAGAGCGCTCAATGACTACACGGTGCAGGTCACCACGAAGATGCCGACGGCGCCGCTATTGGATTATCTTTTCGACCGCATCATCGTGACCAGCAAGGCGCTATATGACAAATATGGTCCGGACGTCGCGGACCGCCAGTATCCCTTTGGCGCGGGGCCCTACAAGTTTCGCGAACTGATGCCGGGCCAGCGGCTGGTGATCGGCAAGGACAGGTCCCATCCGATGTGGAAGCAGTATCCGCAAGCGCCGGATGAAATCGTTTTTCGCAATATGCGCGAGCCCGAACAGAGAGTGACCGCGCTGCTCAATAACGAGATTCAGATCGCGCAATTCGTGCCGCCCCATCTGCGCCAGCGGGTAGAACAGAGCCCGAGACATAAGATCGTCAAGTTCCACTCCGCGGAAATCATGTTCCTGGCGATGATGCCGAAGGTTAAACCTTGGGATAACAAGCTGGTGCGCCAGGCGGTGGCCTATGCGATTGACCGAGACACCATCATGAAAACGATTCTTCGAGGTGAAGCGTCCCGGCTCGATGGTCCCATCGGCGAAGGGCAGTATGGCTACGATCCGAGCCTGCAACCGAAGTACACCTACAATCCGGAAAAGGCGAAGGAGCTGCTTAAGCAGGCCGGTTATCCCAACGGCGTCGATGTCGAGCTACAAACCCCGGTGGGGCGCTATACATTGGATAAGCAAATCACCGAAGCGATGATTCCAATGCTCAATGCCGCCGGTTTTCGCGCTAAACTATTGACGCCGGAGTGGGCGACGTTGTGGGCCAACGTGCAGGTCGGCAAGGTGCCCTTCTACTACATGGGCCGCGGCGGCGTCGTCGATCCAAGCCTCGCCTTGTCGCAGTATTTTGAAACCGGCGGTTCGCCGCGCATCGGCTATTCAAATCCAAAGGTGGACGAACTGTTGAGCCAAGAACGGCAAACCTTCGATCCGGCGAAGCGTAAAAAGATTCTCGCGCAGGCGATGAGCGTGATTACCGAAGAAGCGCCCGCGCATTTTCTGTGGCGCCATCAGCTCTTGTTCGGTTTGGCGAAAAACGTCGATTACCGGCCCCTGCCGAGCGAGCGAATTTTTGGCTGGAACATGAAGGTACGGTGAAAGATTGCGGGGATGGAGTGATGGAATATTGGAGTGCTGGCAGGTCTTAGCAAACGAATTCTGATAAGGAGTCCTTTGATGGCGAAGCAACGAGTCGGTTACGCGCTAGGTTACGGTAAATTTACCAACGTACGCGAGATGACGGATATCATGCGGCAAGCCGAGGAACGCGGCTTCGAGATGGCGTTTTTCTCAGAGACCATCGAGTTGATGCGCGATTCGGTATCGTCGCTGTCGGCGATTGGATTGGCCACCAAGAACCTCACCCTCGGCACGACCCAGATCGTCCGATTGCGCGGCCCGGTGGTGATGGCGCAGTCGCTGGCGACGCTGGATGAATTGACCGGCGGGCGCATCACCGCCGCGCCCGGCGCTTGCACGAAAAGCCATGCGCGGGTGCACGCGCTGCCCCAGGACGTGGGCGCGACGCCGACGGAGGTTTTGCGGGAGTACATCGAATCGATGCGGCTGCTCTTCAGCGGCGAGAAAGTTTCGTATCATGGCAAGTTCGTCAACTTCGACGATGTCGGACTTGGTTGGAAGCCCATCCGGACGCATATTCCGTTTTATGTTCCAGCGACCGCCACCATCGGCCTCAAACTCGCCGGCGCGGTGGGCGACGGCGTCGTGCTCAACGCGGTATGCTCGCCGGAATACACGGTCAATGCGCTAAGAATCATCAAAGAATCGGCGCAGCAAGCGGGACGGGATTTTTCCAAGTTCGAAGTCGCCCAGATTATCAATTGCTCCATCGAAGACGACCACAAGAAGGCGCTGGACGCCGTGCGCTGGGAGGTGGCGACCAAGCTCGATCCGGTGCAGATTTCTTTCATCGCCGCGCCCAAGATGCGCGTGGGCGAGCCGTATATTCGCAAAGAAGATATTCCACTTTTTGAGAAGGCCCACGGCGAAGGCGGCATGGCAGGGCTCATCAAGGCGATTCCCGATTCCTACGTCGAAGGCATGACCGCCAGTGGCGCGCCGGACGAAGTCAAAAAGCGCGTGCAGCAATACCGCGACGCGGGTGTTAAGATTCCGCTTTTACGGCCGGCCGCGGCGCATCAAACCCAAAGGCTTTTGGATCTGTTCGCTCAAAAATAGTTTCGAGTTTCGGGTTTATAGTTTCTAGTTGCAAAATCATCGAAGTTAATACCAGGCATTAAACTAGTGTTATGACTCTGAAGTTTGCAAACAAAGCTCAAACGTCATTCCGGGCAAGCTGGCGATAGCTAGCGCGACCCGGAATCCAGGAAATTCAAAGCGATCTGGATTGCCGCTTTCGCGGCAATGACGCGTGAGGGCTTTGACTTTTTGTTGCGAAATTTCTGGGTCACGAAACTCGAAACTCGAAACCCGAAACCCGAAACTCGAAACCCGAAACTCGAAACGGTTTCTAAACCATGTATAAAGTCGGCATCGACATCGGCGGCACCTTTACCGACATGCTGTTCGTCGGTGCGGACGGCACGGTGGTCATCGGCAAGACTCTGACCACGCCGGGGGATCCTAGTCTCGCGGTTGAAAATGCGCTCAGCCCGGCGCTAAAAAACGGCGCCGTGCAAAGCGCCGAGCGCGGCACCTTGATCCATGGCACAACGTTAGTGACCAATGCGCTCATCGAGCGCAAAGGCGCGTCCACGGCGCTGCTCACCACGGCCGGCTTCCGCGATGCCGTCGAGATCGGCCGCGAACACCGCTACGAACTGTACGATTTAAATTTGGATTTGCCCAAGCC
>DASWHT010000187.1:0-13792 GCA_036398075.1 Binatia bacterium
ATAACCCTTGCGTTTTAGATGCTCGGTTATTTCCGCTTCGCTGCGCGCGCGCCGGCCGAGGAAACGAAGCGCCGCCTTGAGTGCCTCTCCGGCGGCGTTAACCGGTTTGGAACTGGGCCGCTGCGGTTTCAGAACTGCGTCAAACCTTTTGTGGTACTTTCCCTTGAGCCTTTTTTTCCGCCGCCGGCGCGGGCGCCGGCGCTTCAGCTTTTTTCAGCCCGGTCTTTTCCATGACTTTGGCCATTATCTGGGCCGCGGTAGCCGGATGTTCTTTCATGAATTGCTTGGCCGCTTCACGCCCCTGACCGATGCGCTCGCCGCCGAAGGAATACCATGCGCCGCTTTTTTCCACCACGCCCATATCGCTGCCGAGATCGATAATTTCACCGTCGCGCGATATGCCGGTGCCGTATAGAATATCAAATTCCGCTTCCTTGAACGGCGGCGCCATTTTGTTTTTGACGACCTTCACCCGCGTGCGCCCGCCGACGATGTTATCGCCGTCTTTGAGCGCGCCGATGCGCCGGATGTCCATCCGCACCGAAGCGTAGAATTTGAGCGCGTTGCCGCCGGTAGTGGTTTCCGGGTTGCCGAACATGACGCCGATCTTCATGCGAATCTGATTGATGAAAGTGACCACGGTGTTCGAGCGTGCAATCGTCGCCGTGAGTTTACGCAGGGCCTGAGACATGAGCCGCGCTTGCAGTCCCATATGGGCGTCACCCATCTCGCCTTCGATTTCGGCTTTGGGTACCAGCGCGGCTACCGAATCGATGACCAGGACGTCGATGGCGCCACTGCGCACCAACGTCTCGGCTATTTCGAGGGCCTGCTCGCCATGATCGGGCTGGGAAATCAAGAGATCGTCGGTATTAACGCCGAGCTTCTTGGCGTAGCCGATGTCGAGGGCATGCTCGGCATCGATAAAAGCGCCCAGGCCTCCCAATTTGTGCGCTTCCGCTATGATATGGAGCGCCAATGTGGTTTTACCGGAAGACTCGGGCCCGTAAATTTCGATCACCCGCCCGCGCGGCACGCCGCCGATCCCGAGGGCAATGTCAAGGCCAAGCGAGCCGCTCGAAATTACCGGATGGTCCTTCGGCACGCTGCCCTCGCCGAGCTTCATGATGGCCCCTTTGCCGAACTGCCGCTCGATTTGGCTTACCGCGAGATCAATGGCTTTTTCCCGATTGACATCCATAGTTGTCCGCCTCCTTGGGATTTCGTCCAGCAAACGCTTATGGGTCGCCGAGCCGCGCGGCCTTGAGCCGGCGATACTCCGCGCCACTTGAATTCAGGATGCTTTGAAACAGTACCACTTCATGCACGGTGGAGCCGCCGAAGTCACGCTCTTGCCATTTGGCCAGAGCATCCGTGAGATTTTTATCCGACCGTTTAAACTGCCGCCACCGGCCGATGGTTAAATGGGGCGTGAACTTTCTCTTCTCCTGCGCAAAACCAAGCGACGTGAGCGCTTTTTCAACCCTCTCAGCCAATTCGGCCAACGGATTGCCTTCGACACCAACCCACAGGACGCGCGGTCTCGTCGCGTCCGGAAATACTCCTAAACCTTTAGCATTTATGGTGAAGCGCGGAAAGAGGCTTAACTCGCGCTCAAGCGCGTGGCCGATGGCTTCAATTTGCCCCGCGTCGACATCGCCGAGGAACTTCAGGGTGAGGTGACAATTGGCCTGGGGAGTCCAACGGACGCCCGAGATTTTTTGTCTCAATTCGTCCGTAGTCGCAAAAATCCCCTGGATGATTGCGTGATCGATTTCGACGGCAACAAAGGCTCGTATCATGTCGCTCACGCAATCAGTTCAAAGTTTAAGGTTCAACGTTCAAGGTCGTGAATCCGAATCCGGACTTGGAACCTTGAACTTTGAACCTTGAACGGCTGCTTTGCAGCCTGCTACAGAAGGCACCGGCGCAACCAATCAAGCGCCGCCTGCGACGTCCCGAAAATAATCCCCTCGCGCTCGCCGCGGAATTGAAACCGGCGGGCCTCATGATAGGCCTCACGCGCGATGCTGATCCACACGGTACCCACGGGTTTCTCGTTGCTCCCGCCGCTCGGCCCGGCGACGCCGGTAACACTGAGACCGATGCTCGCGCCGGTTCGCTCCCTTATTCCCTTGGACATTGCCAACGCGGTTTCCCGGCTTACCGCTCCGTGTCGTTCCAGGGTTTCGGGTTTGACGCCAAGGAAAAGCATTTTCGCTTCGTTGGAATAGGTCACCGCGCCGCCATAGTAATAAGCCGAGCTGCCGGCAACCCGGGTAATGCGATGGCTGATATAGCCGCCGGTACAGGACTCGGCCAGCGCCAGAGTCTGTTGTCGCGCGAGCAATAACTCGCCGACCACTTCCTCCAAGGTTCGCTCGCCTTCGGCGTAAACGTGAGAACCTAGGATAGCGCGAATTTGCTCGCGCCGGCGGGACGATTTTTCCTCGTCCCCCTTATCAACCGCCAACTGCAAAGTTAAGTCCGGATAGCGGGCGATGATGGAGAGCCTGGTGTCGCGGCCGAAATCAACCGGGGCCAATAGCTCGCCCAACTCGGTCTCAGACAAGCCACAGACCTTAAACACGCAGGTCCGGATTGGCTTATCCGCGGCACCGCGTATCCCTGCTTTTTCACTCACACCAAATTCCAACGGGCCAACATATATAAGATCACAATAACATATAAACCGGCCACTACATCGTCGAGGACGATGCCGAAACCGCCCGGCAACCTTTCGGCTTTGGCGGCTGGGAACGGTTTAACAATATCGAAAAAGCGAAACAGAATAAAAGCCAGGATCAATGAGGAGAGCTTCGGCTGGTTGAGAAAATTGGCGATGAGGAACCCGGCGATTTCATCGATCACGATGACTTGCGGGTCTTTAAGACCCAGGATCGCTGAGGCTTTGCCTGACAACCAGATAGCGAATGCCGTGAATCCCGCCAGCGCAACGAGGGCGCTGTAAAACGACTGGGTGGCCAGCTGATTGAGGGCGAGGGACAAGGGAATAGCTAGGCAAGTGCCGAAAGTTCCCGGAAGCCACGGCAGGTATCCTACCCCTGCGCCGGTGGCGGCGAGCAAAGTTATATCGCGCATGAAGAACCCCGGCGATAGCCGCGCGTGGCGGATGCTACCCATAACCGAAAAGTCAATTAACCATAATAGAGGCGATGCCCAACCAAGAGAAGCCAACTCAGTTCCGGGTGAATCAATACCCTGCCGGCAGTGTCCGGCGCCGGCCCCTTTTATGATCCAGTGTGGAGCGCGGCGGAGAGTTCCACGAGATAGGTGCGCTTCTGGTTGTCGAACACCCTCAGCAGGCCGGGCTCGATGGTATCCTCGGCGGGAAAATCGACGCTGAGCGGGTTGACGTATTGCTGGTCTTTGTAGAGTTCAAAATGCAGATGGGGGCCGGTGCTCCTGCCCGTGGAACCCACGTAACCGATGATCTGGCCCTTCTTAACTTCGACGCCGTCGCGGATTCCAGCGGCGAAATTTTGCAGGTGAGCGTAGCGGGACATATACCTGGCGTCATGTTGCAGGTCGATGGCCTTGCCGTAGCGCCCCCGCCAACCGGCTAGAGCAATTACTCCGTCGCCCACGGCGCGCACCGGTGTGCCTCTTTCGGCGGCGAAATCGACGCCGGTGTGAGCGGTATGGGTTTTCAGGATAGGATGAAACCGAGACTCACTAAAATGGGACGTTATATCGGCAAACTCCAGTGGGAATCTCAGAAAGCTGCGGGCGAGGCTTCTACCGTCCAGATCGTAATACCCGCCCATACCTTTTTGTTTCTCAAAATAGATCGCTGTGAACTTCTGGCCGGCGTTGACGAGTTCAGCGGCCAAGATCCGCAAGGACGATTTGGCCTGCGTCCGCTTGCGGGTCCTTTTTTCATAAAGAACCTTGACGCTATCGCCATTACCGAGGCCTTTTTCCATATCCAGGTCCCAGGTGAAGATATCGGTCAGCTGAGACAATAAGGCCGGTTCTATTCCGGCCTTGCGCCCATCCTCAAATAAGGAACTCTCGATTTGGGCGCTGACGGTTTGAACTTCAACGTCATAGGGTCTTTCAAGTCTTTGGAAGCGAATCGTCCGGCCGTCCTTTTCCCATATCAGGGACCTGGCGTCGCTTTGATCCAACTCCACCGCCGTCAATTGCACCGGAGACGTGAAGCGCCCCGCCCCTGCACCCTTGGCAAAATAAAAATGGACTTCCTTTCCCCTGGGCAGAGGTTGCGCGCCGAACCTGGCCAAGATCGATCGGCGCCATGCTTGTTTTTCGGTGCGCGACAGTCTGAATTGGTTAAGAATCCCCGGCAGCGTCTCGTTGCGCCCTGCTCTATGGACCACATGCTCCCGGATTTCCAGAGGTTCGATGTCAGGGCGTGTTTTTTCTTTCTTGAAGAGTCTTGGAACGGACGGCTTGGCCAATTTGCGCACAGGAGGGGTGTCGGATTTGCCCTTTATGGTGGCAGTTTTAAGACTCTTTTGTCTGGCGGCTTGGGACTTGGAGGGGATCAAACTCAGCACCGCGGCGCAGGCGGAGAACCATAGCAAGGTTCTAATTACATTGTGAATTCGCAACCGCCGGCAGCTGGCTACGCGGATGTTGTTACACGCGCTTGGTTCCATAAGGTACGCTCTCAGACGCAAAAATCTTACCAGTCATAAGTGATTATTTAGCCGCTGTCAAACGCAAAATCCGACAGTGTGTCAGCTTTTTGACCTATGCTATGACGGGAAAGGCTATTTAAGTACTAATCGGCTTCAGAGAGGAAAAACTTTCGCAATGCCACCTCAATTAGGAAAAGAAGGAAGGCCAGGGCGATTAACGGATAGCGTTTCGGCTCTAAACGGTTCGTAACCGCTGGTTCTTGCGCAATCTCGCGCGGTCGCGGATTGATCTCTCCACCCGACGCCTGGGCCAGCTCGGCCAACAGGGCCGTGTTGAATCCGGGCCGGGGAAGTTCGCCGTTGATGTCATAGGGCAATGAATAACTCACGGCGGGGAGCGCGATTCGGCGCTCGCGCCGCAACTCCGACAGTTCGATCTTGTAATCCCCCGGTTTGCTGATCGGTAGATCGGTTTGAAAATGACCGGGCGCCAGTTTCTTGAGCATGCCTTTGCCGTTCTTGCCGGTAATCGAAAAACTGAACTGGCTGTTGGCGCTTGCCTCCTCGTAAAGGTAGAGATCGAGTAGCGGGCGCATGTTTACCAGACTGACGCGCGCTTCATGGAGCGGAATGGGCTCCACTTCAGGCCGCAGCCAGCCGAGAACATTGTCCCAGAAGCCTTGCAGCCCGCTCCACGGAATCCAGTTGCGGCTAAAGCGGCTTTCCATGTCCATGGTTAGCGCGACACTCTTGCCGCGACCATAGCGCCAGGAGGCGAGTAGCGGCGGGCGCCCGTCATCCTTCAGAATGGCGAGGTCTAAAACGGCGCCGAGCTTGAGCTCGGTC
Organism: Binatia bacterium; assembly: GCA_036398075.1. GTDB lineage: Bacteria > Desulfobacterota > Binatia > UBA9968 > UBA9968 > DATACQ01. The sequence goes on from DASWHT010000187.1 coordinate 5,472, forward strand.
TCCATATATCCGATCACCCGCGGATAGTCGCGCTGGGTAACGCTGCCGAGAATTTCCGACCGCCGCTCCTGCACGGGAGTTAGTTCCCGTTGTTTTGGAGGCTCGTTTTGGGGCGTCTCCTGGATCTGTTGCAGGACAATGCGCGGTAGCGAGGAGGGATCAAAGGTATGATGAAAAAAGCCGCCGCCATATTGGGTGATGCGTTTCATCAAAGGCAGGTTGGCTTCGGCCCCGACGGCCACGGCGGAGACTGTAATTTTAAGCTCAGTGCGCATGACATGCACGAGGTCTATGTAGTCACCGCCGCTGCCGCCGGTTTCACCATCGCTCAGTATGATGACATGCTTGCGGGCGGCCTCCTGGCGTTGGAGTTGCCGCTTTGCCTCGTTGATAGCCGGTAAAAGAAAAGTCCGACCGCCGGGTCTGAGGCGCGCGATTTCCGCGTCAAACCCCCTGCGAACGCTGCTGACCTGGGACAATGGGATGATGACGAAGGGGCTAATGTCGAATCCGACGACGCCGATGAAATCGTTGTCATTAAGCTGGCGCGCCACCGCCTTGGCGGCTTCCTGGGCGTAGAGGATACGATTGTCCTCGCGCATGCTCCCCGATTTATCGATGACTAGAACGACCGCCCGGCTCTTTTCCTCGCGCTTCGGCGGTTCTTTGGGTTCCACCGGAAGAAGGCGTTCGATGGGAGTGCCGCGGTAGGCGCTCGGCGAAAAGCTCGCTTCGTTGCCAAGCATCACGAAGCCATGGCCTGCCCCTACGTGCTTTTCCACGGCCGCGAGATAGCCCGGTGGGAACCTGTCCCGCTCTACGTTATTGAAAACGACCACGCCGAATCCCGCCGCCGGCGGCGCCGACTCTGCCGTGCGCGAGGTGATGTCGAATCCCTGGCGTTTGAGGATCTCCTCCAGGTAACGCCCAGCACCACCGCGGCCGTTCAAGAGCAGCACTTTGGCCTTGGTTCTGACCGTCACTGAAGCGACCGCGTGATTATCCGGCGCGTAGTTGTCGAGCTCCGATCGGCTTGGGGTGAAGGTTGCTCGGTAAGACGCCACGGCATCTTCCGGCAGAGTGGCCGGATACGTGAAGAGATGGCTCCCCGGTTTGAGTTTTATCCGGTCGATCTTAAATTGTTGGCCGTTGCGCTCAATGGCCAGGCTCCCGTCGACGTCGCGGTCGCTATAGTTCTCCAGCGCGACTTTCAGGTTAATCAATTCGGCGCTATTGCCGTGGCTCGGAGCCTGAAGCTTGGTCACGGCGACGTTGGCAATCTTTGGCGGCTCGGCCGGCACAATCGGGAAAATCTTCAGCCCCGACCCGGCAATGAGTGGTAACAGTCTTTCGACGCTGCCTTCGGTTTCCCAACCGTCTGTAAACAAGAAAAGACTCCGAGGCCGGGGCGGTAAGGCCAATAATGTCGTTAGCAGTTTTTCCAGGTTGGTTTTCCGGTGGTCAATGCCGGAGATATTCTCGCTGCGGGCATCCAATGCTTCGCGCCAATTGCTTGTTTGTAACGCTTCGGCGCCAAACAAAAAGACGCGGTCATTGTCGCCCGGCGCCAGCTCGCCTTGCGCGTACCGATCCATCCAGCGGCGCATGCCCGGCGCGATACTGCGCGAGAGATCGAAGGCGAAGAGCCGCTCCTCGTGCACGGTTTGCTTACTGACCGTCTGCGGATCAGCCAAGGCGAAGATCAGCAGCGTGGCGATCAGCGTGTGTGCGAGCGTGACCACCAGCCGCCGGTCGTGAAAACGTAACCATAAAACCGGCAGCGCGGCGAGGAGCCAGAAAAACTCCGGCCTGCCAAACTGGACGAACTGGATGAACTGCGTGAACTGAACGTCAGGAAAGTAAGCGGACATTGGCTACGTTTCAGACGGCGCGCCTGCGCCGGAGTTCAAACCGCCGGCCGGAGCGCGCCATGCGCGGCTTGATGAACCATTCCAACAGGAGCAATAGCAAGGCGGCCAACAAGAAATAGGGCCAGAACGGCATGAGGGTGGATTCGCTGGTCCTGCTAGCATCGCTTTCGCCGCCGAGTTCGATGGGGGCCGGCCGGCGCAGGTCTGATTCATTGACATCGCGCAGATTCACGGCGATGAGGCTCTTCTCACTCTGGCGCACCAATTGATAGATACCTTGATATCGGGTCGCCGGGAAGGCAGTGGCGCCGGGGCGCAGGGAAAACCTCTCGCCGGCCGGCGTGATGATTTGGTCGCCGGGCTGGGCGGCGCTAACCGGGATCGGTTCGCCCGTGGCTTTGCCGCGCTCGCCGGAAAACGCGAAAAACCAATCGATCATGTTCACGGTAAATATAGACATGGGCAGATTCTCCTGCCCCAGAAAGGGAAAGGGATCGAAGCCCAGAACCAGATAACGAAGGCCATGTTTCATCGTCGCGAAAACCAGCGATCCTTCCGCGCTTAGAACGATATTTTCTCCAGGCAATTGTGGTTTGAGCGGGCGGGCGTAACGGGGCCGAAAGAGCGCGAAATTCACGTAACGCGTCAGCGGATGGCCTTCGCGCCATCCTGACACCGACGGGTTGGTGGCCGGTTCCCGCAGATCCACCAACTCGCTTTGGTTCGGGGGGAGAATGAATACTGCCGGGTTGCGCGGTAAGACGGCGGGCGCCGCGAAATGAAAAATCTCCAAGCCGTAACGAGAGCGGTCGCTTTTCTCGTAATCGGCGGGCGCGACGATGTCCAGCTCGACGCCGGTGATTGCGCGCAGGCTGTTAAGTTCCTGTGGCCGCGGCGATATTCCCAGGATGCGCAGCATTTTCGTGGTGGAGGCTACGGCAAAGCTCCGGTTATCGAGGTCTAAGGCATCGCGCGAGTCGATTTCCGCTTCAAAAAAGGCATGGAGCGGCAGTCCCTCGAAGCTCGCGCTGGCATAGGAGCCGGCGGCGATGGCCAGTTCGCGCGTGGCAAGCGGCGCGCCGTTGCCCCTTAGGGTTATTTTTAAGCGCGCGTCGCTGGATGAAAAGTTGGCTATTTCGGCGCTTGCGTTCAAGCGCGCGTCGGCGAGCGACCCATGATGCACGCCAAAGGTAGTAATCGCGAAATTGGCCCGCGGCCGTCCGACGGTCACAACACGAGCCGCGCCGCTGTGACCGCGCGCCGGCCGGTCGGTGATGAGATAGACTCGGTCATACTTTTGCTCCCGCGCCAATTGGCCGAGCGCGTTGTTGTAATCCAACGGCGCTTCGCCAAGATCGACGGGCTTTAGACCATGGAGCGCGCGGGCGGCTTCGGACGGAGAAAAGCTTACGCCGCCGAAGCGCTCCAACCGCGGCGCCGTGACATAGAGGTCCAACACCGCGCCGGAGCCCAATTCGGCGAAGATATCCGCTGCCTTTTCCCGTGCCAGGACAAAGCGCGACTTGCCGTCTTCCAGGGCCTGCATGCTGGCCGAGTTGTCCATGACGATGGCGACCCTGCTCGGCCGCGCGGTGAGGACCGGCTCTCCCATGGCGATGATCATCAGCGCGAGGAGCAGCAGTTGAAGGAAAAATATCAGCGGCAATCGCAGTCGTCCCCAAGGGCGGACAGTGGGGTCGGCGCCCATCGCCGCGAAAATCAGCAAACTGGAAAAAACATAGCGCCGCGGCTTGCGCCGCAATAGATACGGGATCAGCAACAGCGGCAGGGTGAAAAGCCCATAGAGCGCGATGGGATTGAGAAATTCCATTATTTGAAGAGCCCGATGGCCGGTAGCGTCGCGAAGATGAAACCGCTGAAATCGCGGTCAGTGACATAAAGCGAGTAATGAATGCCGCTCTGGTGGCAGAAGCTGCGAATTTCTGAATTATGCTGCGCCAGCTTCGCCTGGTAGTTCTGACGCGCGCGATCGTCCCATTGGAGGTTGATCTCGGCGTTGGTTTCGCTGTCAATGAGATTTACCCCGCCGCTGGCAAAGGGTGGCTCCACTTCAAGGCGGGTGAGCACCTGAATGACGGCGATATCGAGATTAAAAGCGCGCAGGAGATTCAATCCCTGTTGGTAAGCTGCCGCCGGGATCAAGAAATCGGAAATTAGAATTGCTTTTCCGGGCCGGCGCAGTTTCTGCAAATGATGCGCCAGCGATGCCGCCATATCCATCCGACCAGCAGGCGTCGTTGCCGCGGTAAATTGCACGCAGTCCACCATCCGGCGCCGGCCGCGATAGAACGGCGAGGAGATGCTGGCCGATGGCTCGCCCAAGAGATGAATTTTCACATGATCGTGGTTGGCCAGCACGACATAGGAGAGCGCCGCGCCGATATGGCTTGCCGGCAAGAATTTTTCCCGCGCCGAAGGAAACGCCATCGAGGCGCTGGCATCGATGAAGACATAGGTGAAAAGGTCGACTTCTTCGCGAAACAATTTGATGTAAAGCCGGTCGGTGCGGGCATAGATGCCCCAGTCGAGGTAACGCAGGTCATCGCCGGGAGCATAGCGGCGGTAATCGGCGAATTCCAAACTGGTGCCGCGCCGCGGCGAACCATAGCTGCCGGAGTGGCTGCCGAGAAATTCCTTGCGCGTGCGCAACCGAAGTGTCTCCAGCTGGCTCAAAAACTGCGGCGTGAAGGGTTGAGGAAGCATGGCGCTATTAGGCGGTTCAAAGTTCAAGGTTCAATGTTCAACGTATTCCTAACTATACTAGGAGTAGATTTCTTGCCTTTGAACTTTGAACGTTGAACCTTAAACGGTATACATTAGACGGCGTAGGCAATCGGATCGGCAATACCCGCCGCCACGAAGCCTTTTAATCTCAACTGGCAACTGTCGCAGAGCCCGCAGGCGCGGCCATCCGGGGCCGGATCGTAACAACTCCAGGTGAGCGCGAAATCGAGGCCCAGCGCCAGTCCTTGTTTGACGATTTCGGCTTTGGTCATGTGAATCAAAGGAACGTTTATTTTGATGCGGCTGCGCCCCTCGACGCCGGCCCGGGTGGCGAAATTCGCCATCCGTTCAAAGGCTTGAATATACTCTTCGCGGCAGTCGGGATAGCCGCTGTAGTCTAACTGGTTGGCGCCGAAAAAAATATCCTCCGCCTCGATGCGTTCCGCCAGGGCCAGACCGAAGGAGAGAAATATAGTATTGCGCGCCGGCACGTAGGTTATGGGGATGCCGTGGGCGATTTCGTCCGAGCTTCGTCCTTTGGGAACATCGATCCGGTCGGTAAGTGCCGAACCGCCGATGACGCGCATATCGAACTCCATGACGCGGTGTGAAGCGGCGCCGAGAAAGGCCGCGACCTTTTGCGCCGCCGCGAGTTCGCATTCATGTCTCTGCCCGTAACGAAAGCTAAGGGCATGAATCTCAAAGCCTTGTTGGCGCGCCATCGCGGCGGCGGTGGCGGAGTCGATGCCGCCGCTCAGGAGAATGACTGCCCGTTTGCCGGCCATCTTTAACGTTTAGGGACTTTGGTCCCCTCCATCGGATAGCCCTTTTGGTGCCAGCCGACGATTCCTTCGTCGAGAACTTTCATGTTTCGGTAGCCTTTTTCGTGGAGCATGCCATAGGCCAAACTGGCCAGGTGATGGGGGCAAGCTCAATACAGGACCGTTGCGCGATCTCTCGGAACGCTCTTGATATAATTGCGGAATTGCTCCAGCGGCGCCGATACGGCACCCAAGATATGCGCTTCGTTAAACTCTTCCCCCGTGCGCACGTCGATGATCAGCGGTTTCGCGCCCTTCTTGATCTCCGTTATCAGCTCATCGATGGAGATGAATTCCAGCTTGACATCCTTGGGCAGCGTCTGCTGGGCGAACTGTGGATATTTCGAGGGATCGGCTTGGGCTTGCGGCGGCGTCAACCCGAGAAGGGCCAAGATTATGGGAATAATTCCAGAAAGCCATGTTCCCCGCGGTCTCATCATTTGCCTCCGATATTTTTATAATTGCTAGATTGCGCGAGACTCTCCAGGGGCTGGACGCCTGTATAACGCTGCCCATTGATTAGCCAGGTGGGGTAGCTCTCGATGCGCGCGTCCTTGCAGACTTGCGCCACGGGAGCCCTTTGCCCGCCCGGACTGCATTCGACGTAGGGCACCCGATCAACCGAGCTGCCGAACATTTCCTTTTGCTGCTTACAGGCCGGACACCAAAAGGCGCCGTAAAACTTGGCGTCGACCTTGGTTAGATGGACCGCCAGACCGCGGATCCAGGGATCTTCCGCGGCGGCGGTCTTGCCCCAGTAGCCGGCGTAGTGCAGGTGCAGCAGCACGATGACGACTAGCGCTGGGGCGAGGCTCTTCGCCAACCACGGTCCCCAGCTAAAACCGGACATTTGCTTTGGCCGCTGAAACAAGACCACGGCGAACATCGCGCTCATTAGTCCCAACGATGTCAAACAATAGGGACAGGCCGCGTCCAGCGAATAGAATGAAATACCGGTCAGGTAAAGACTATAAAGTACGCCGAAGAGGGATACTAGCCAGGCGGTCTTCCACTGCGTTGCAGTACGCTTGTTCCAGGCGATGGCGGCGAGAAGCGCGTAAGTGAGAAAGCCCCATAATGAGGTCGGCATGCCGAATAGCGTGGACCATTGGCTACTCAGAACGATGTCGCACGCGCTTCCCGCCGTGCAGCCGGCTAGTTGCTTGAGCGCCCAAGCGGAATAAGTCAAATAACCGCTCAAGCCCATGCCGATGACCGCGAGAGCGAGTATCGGCCAGTTCGGCCCGTCTTGCGCCACCGCTTGCACAGCGGTTTTGCTCTTGCTTTTTCTGACTTTGGCCGCGTTCGCCATGTCAACTACTCCCTTTGCCGTTGATTAATGTCGCAACGTCTTTATTCAAACGCTCCAGCGCCGCACTATCGCGGCTGTCGTAGTAACCGCGAATTTCATTTTTCCGGTCCATGAGGACGAATCTTGGGCTGTGGATAATAACGGTTTCCGCGCTTTTGCCGTCGGTGAGCGCGGCGGCGCTCAGGCGAAAACCTCCCTGAACCAGGTGCGCGATCTGTTCCTTGTCGCCGGTCACAAACAGCCAGCGGTCCTTATCCGCCTTGAAGCGTTCAGCGTAGCGAGACAGCACCGCCGGCGTATCCCGCTCCGGGTCCACGGAAAACGATACCAGCTTGAGATTTGGTTTGTCGGCCCATTGTTCTTGCAACTTCGTCATGGCCGCGCTTTGCATCGGGCAAGTGTCCTGGCAAGTCGTGTAGATAAAATCGGCGATCCAAACCTTGCCGCGTAGGTTGGCCAGGGTAACGTTTTTGCCGCTCCGCTCGACGAGGGAAAATTCCGGCACCGCCCCGTAATTGTTCAAGCCTTCGAGCGCCGGGGCGTTCCATGCCGGCGGCCTGGGCGCGAGCTTCAGCCACAAAAATGTCCCCGCCGCGATGCCCAACAGGGCTACCGACGCTGCCATCACAAAAAAACTGGTTTTCGATTGATTCATGACCCCCCGAAAGACTAACCAGGAGGGATTTTATCGGTTAATTTACCGTTTGTGTAGAGGCTGCCGGTGATGGAGGCTTACGTCGCGCTGTTTGCCCCGTAACATTACTATATCCTTGGCACAATCCGTTGGTTAGAATATTATCCGATTCGCTGATTTTTGGCTGCGCAGTGCTTTCGATGTGATACAAATTGAGCCATGGCCCAAGCGAAAAAAACAAAACAAACGAAGAATAACGGCGCCAACGTAGGCTATGAAGCCGAGCTTTGGCAGATGGCCGACGCGCTTCGCGGCAGCATGGACGCCGCCGAGTATAAGCATGTCGTCCTCGGTTTGATTTTTCTCAAATACATTTCCGATGCTTTTGAGGAGCAACACGCAAAGCTTGAAGCGGAGAAGGCCCAAGGTGCCGATCCCGAAGACCCGGACGAGTACCGCGCGCTCAGTATCTTCTGGGTGCCGCCCGAAGCGCGCTGGTCGCACCTGAAGGCGCAAGCCAAGCAGCCGACTATCGGTGAACTTGTTGACGACGCGATGGCCGGCATCGAGCGCGACAACCCGTCGCTCAAGGGCGTGCTACCGAAGGACTACGCGCGTCCCGCGCTTGACAAACAGCGCCTCGGCCAGCTCATCGATCTCATTAGCAATATCAAAGTCGGTGACGCGGAAGCACGCTCTAAAGACGTGCTCGGCCGTATCTACGATATTTTTTATCTCAATTCGCCAGCGCGGAGGGCAAAAAAGGCGGCGAGTTCTACACGCCGCGCAGCGTCGTCAAGTTGTTGGTTGAAATGATCGAACCGTACAACGGGCGCGTCTATGACCCTTGCTGCGGTTCCTCCGGCATGTTCGTGCAGTCGATCGAGTTCATCAACGCGCACAAGAGCGGTAACGGCAATGGCGGCAGTAGGGGCGTG
>DASWHT010000188.1:0-3964 GCA_036398075.1 Binatia bacterium
GGAATATCTCGCGCAAAGACGCCAAGGCCGCAAAGGTCGGACGATAACGGTGAAACGTTTCTGATAGACTATTCATCTTTCCCCTCCGAACTTGGCGTACTTTGCGCCTTGGCGCGAGTAAATCCCCGTGTTCGAGTTCAGGTCAGCGGAAAATTTTCGCGAGCCGCGAAAACTTTGATCTATAGTAGTACAAAGAACACATAGGGCGCGAAGCGCGCAAGATAAAATTTTTGCGACCTTTGTCCTTCGACGTTGCTCAGGATGGTGAGTCAGTCGAACCACGTACCTTGCGGTTAAATCATCCGAAAGGGACGGCTATAGCCGTCCCATAATTTGTGACCTTTGTGCTACTATAGTTCAAAATTTTCGCGGCTCGCGAAAATTTTCCGCTGACCTGAACTCGAACACGGGAATTTACTCGCGCCAAGGCGCAAAGTACGCCAAGTTCGGAGGGGAAAGATGAAAAGTCTATCAGAAACGTTTCACCCTTATCGTCCGACCTTTGCGACCTTGGCGTCTTTGCGCGAGATATTCCGAATTTTGGTTGCGGCTTTGCCGCGCTAGGCTCTTTGTGGTTTAAATCTTTTCACCGCTGCGGCGAGGCGGGAAAGATCAGCGATTTGATTACTACGGGCACTGAACCGGAGGAAGGGATCAGCGCGCCGATGTCGATGTAGTCAAAATCGTTGAGCGAGATGCCATCGATGGAAATGATCGGATTCTCAATTTTGAGTTCTTCTTGGAAATGCAGTCCGACGATACCGCCGATATCACCGTCGTTGACCAGTACCAGCGGATGGCCTTTCGCGAGAATTTCTTTGAGACCCGCCGTCACACCCTTGGAAAATGATTGGAGCCGGAAAAAGGTCGCGGAGCCATCCCAATGAAACGCAATGGCGACGGGCTGTCTGCCGCTGAGTAGATCGAGCCGGCGCAGCGCGCTGTGCACGGCAGTCGTAATACCCGCCGCGTCGAGATCATCGCCGCTAAGATCGAACTCCGGCGCGACCACGGCGATGTTACGCACGGGAACCGAATCCTCCGGCGTGATAAAAATTGTATTGCCGCTGACCTGGACCGTGTACTGCGACGCGCCGATGACGGTGGCGCGGATGCGCGCCGCAGGTTCCATGACCAGCAATCCTAGATCGCCGATGCGGCGATGGACTTCATCGGCGATCAACGGCCCCAAATCGCCGAAGGTCGTCTTAGCGCGGTTATAAATAAACTCCGACACGCCGCCGGAAAACATCACGCAGTCGACCTCGCCTTTATAGGCGAGCGGCGGGAGTCGCAACAATCCTTTGACGTCCTCGGTAAACGACTCGGGCTTGAGCATGGCGAAGAGCTTGTCCATCATGCCCGAGGCCATCTTGCGCAAGTTTTCCTGTGAAACTTTCTGGCCTAACTCGACGTCAAAGCCGGCCCAGCCGGCGTGCTTGCGCCCGGCTTCTTCGATCCGTGCGACGGCGCCGTCCTTGTCGAAGGCGAGAAGGCGCGCGCCGATGTCCATGGCCGAGACCTCCTGCACTTTGCCGTTGTTACAAACCGCGAACTTGCTGGTGCCGCCGCCGATGTCGATGCTCAAGACCACCCCGCCGATCTTCGCCGAATGGGCCACGGCCCCCGAGCCATGGGCCGCCATCGTCGCTTCGAGGCCGTCACCGGCGCTGACGGAGACGAATTTTCCGGCTTCCTGCGCGAACAGCTCGCCGATGGCGCGGGCATTGCGCCGCCTGACGGCGACCCCGGTCAAAATCAGCGCTCCGGTATCGACTTCCTCACGGCGGATCTTGGCGTTCTTGTACTGCTGGTTGATGAACGCTTCCAAGGCTTCGACATCGATTCGGCTATTGTCCACGTAAGGCGTCAGCAATATTTCCGACTCATTTAAGATCTCGCGTTTGGTTACCCTGTATCGGGAGCCTTCCAGGGTAAGCTGTAGCCGGGAGAACACCAGGTGGGAGGTTGAAGAACCGATATCGACGCCGACGCTGGTCAGCCGAAGCTCTTCTTCCTCCTGCATATGGCGGTTGGCATTGGAGAAAGAGGCTTTGGGTGTTGTGCTGTCCATTAAGGTCCTTGGTTACGCTGGACTCGTGTTTCAGCAATCTGTTAGAGCCTTGTCTCAAGATCTCATTTAAAAAGTAGGTGTCCCAATATCGTCATTCCCGCCCTTCGGCAGGGCTCAGGACAAGCTCCAGCGGGAATCCAGAACCCCCACTAAATCTCCCCCTTTGCTAAGGGGGAGACAAAGAGGGGGTCAAGGATTCCGGCTCGCGCTAGCTATCGCCAGCTTGGCCGGAATGACGATTGATGTGTTTAATCACCTGTAAGAGCCCTTGCGCTAATACGATTTCTCGTAGAGCTCTTGCTCCATGCGCGACTTGGCGCCGACATTTGCCAGGGTTTCTTCAAACTCTTTGCGCAGGAACGGATCTTCTTCGTTGTACGGGATCGCTGTGCCGCCGTCTTTCATGTCGATGGCGCCGTAGTCGATGCCCTTTTCACCGGGCCGGCCCCGGTCGCGCCCTGGCGCATTGGGGCCGAACCAGGCGGTGAGACGAAGAGGTTCTTTGCTGGCGCCAAAATGGGCGTGGAACCAATTGCCGCTCATCGGTGCCGCACTGACCATGCCAACAGGTTCATAGTCCTGTCGTCTTATCTCTTCCGTAGTGCCTTTTTCCCAGGGATGTGTGCCTAATTTTGCCGGCCAGGTGTAGGTGTACCCTTTGCCGCCGAGACAGATGAGCACCGCAGCCGAGCCGTGCGCATGTGCCTTCGAGTAGCGGCCGGTTTCATGCTGGCCGATCCAACAATAAAACTGCTGCCCTGCCATGTGCGGTTCGATGCGCCGGTAACCCGGGGAACGCCGGTTATCTAGCGGCAACTCGCAGGACATAACGTCGGGGATGATGTTAGTCTGGCGCATAGCGAGTCCCCGCAGTGGGTCGGGCGTGACTTCTTCTTTGTACTTGTAATAGTCGTCGCTGGGATCGAAGCGGTCCTTGAACTGATACGGACAATTAAAGATAAAATCCTCGTTGCCAAAGTTGTTCATGATGTTCGGCGCCGTCGTTCCGGCGAGCAGCAGCGCTGGACTCGAAGTCGCGTTGACGATGCGGTGCGTTGCATTCATCGGAATGGCGAAGATCGAACCTTTCTGCCATTCAAACGTGAGCTTCTTCGGGTTACCGTCGACCCAGACTTCCGTCGTGCCGCGGCCGTCGACCACAAGGTACTGCTCTTCGTAGAGATGCTTCTCCGGGTTGAGCGCGCCTGCTCCCGGAACTTCGACGACATAGCAGCCCCACAGACCCTCGGTGCCGAGCAATTGAATAAATGTCCCGCTCCCGCCCATGCGCTTCCAGGGCTTGCGCGGCAAGTCCTGCACCCGGCGCACGCCGATGTCGCGGTAGATCGGTATCCCCTCTGACTCCATGAAATTGTCATAGGGCGAGTTGGGTCTCAAAAATTTGCCGTACCCGGCGCGTTTTCGATTATCTTTCGGTTCCTCAAATTTTGCTTCCGGTGTGTGATCCATAAGTCCTCCTCATCGAATGTTTCAGTCGGTATAAAAACGCGATCTGCCGGAGACTTTGCTCCGCAACAAACAAATTATTTTCTTATCGTTGAAACCGAGGCGTGTCAACGAGGCGCGAGAAAGTGCGCGCGGGATCGGGAGCCCTGCGCCAAATGGGATCCGGGGCCGAACCTTTATCTTTTTATGAGTGCGGAACTTGAACCCGTGGGGTGGCGTCGTGTACTGAAAGTTAACAAGTCTTAAGAAAGGGTCTGTGTCCAAAAATTCCGCGATTGAAAAAAAGGAGTTTTCGTAACGAAATTTTCAAAATTTGGCGGTTTCCTACTGCGTTAGCGCGAAGCTAACTGGCCGAGAGCGCCGCCAGCGGGCCCGAGGAACAGTTGACCGACTGCTTATGAGTCGGCGAGCCGGCGGTCCGGT
>DASWHT010000189.1:0-5828 GCA_036398075.1 Binatia bacterium
GTCAAGCCGGGCGCGAAACAGCGCCGGCAGGTTGGTCATCTCGGCGAAACCGCGCGCGCGTTTTTGAAATAACCACCGCCAAACCTGCTGGGCGCGGTAGGCCGGCTCCCGCCGCTGGGTCAGGTGGGCTTCAAACTCCTTGAAGCTCAAATCTTTAATATTCGACTTCATCGGGAATATTTCGGTTCAATGTTCAACGTTCAACGTTTTCGCCGTCGAACTTTCGAGCGAAATCCGACACCTTGAACATTGAACGTTGAACTTTGAACCCAATAAAGCGGGTCGTTAATTTAACCATGTTGCGGCGCGCCTAAATAACTGGGTTAACCGGAATATCAGTAGCTCTGGACTTCGTCGGGCTTGAAAAAGAAGACTATTTCCATCGCCGAAGTGTCCGGTCCATCGGAGCCGTGCACTGCGTTCTGTTCGACATCCTTGCCGAAGTCTTTACGAACCGTCCCCGCCGCCGCCTTGGCGGGATCGGTAGCGCCCATGATCTCGCGGTTTTTCAAGATCGCGTTTTCGCCTTCGAGCACCGAGACGAAGATCGGTCCCGAGGACATATACGAGCACAGACTGGCGAAGAACGGCCGTTCTTTGTGGACGGCGTAAAATGCCTGAGCCCGCTCCGGCGTCAACCGCAAAAGCTTGCCCGCCACGATCTTGAGCCCCGCCGCTTCGAAGCGTTTGAGAATCTCGCCGATGAGACTGCGCCCCACGGCGTCGGGCTTGACGATGGATAAAGTTTTTTCCACGCTCATGACGTTGCTAAAGCCTCCTGCATGGTTCGCCCGATCATTGCCGGCGAGGGAGCGACGCGAATGCCGGCGCTTTTCATCGCCTCGATTTTCTCCTTCGCGGTTCCCTTACCGCCCGAAATGATCGCCCCCGCGTGCCCCATCCGTTTTCCCGGCGGGGCCGTCAGTCCCGCGATAAAACCGGCCACCGGTTTTTTCATATTGGTCTTGATCCAAGCCGCGGCCTCTTCCTCGGCGCTGCCGCCGATTTCGCCGATCATCACCACCGCTTCGGTGCCGGGATCTTTATTGAACAATTCGAGAATATCGATGAACTCAAAACCGTGCACCGGATCGCCGCCGATGCCCACGCAGGTAGACTGTCCCAGGCCCAAACGGGTCAATTGATCCACCGCCTCATAGGTCAAAGTGCCGCTGCGCGACACGACGCCGATTTTCCCCGGACGGTGGGTATGGCCGGGCATGATGCCGATCTTGCATTCGCCCGGCGTGATCACACCGGGGCAATTGGGCCCCAAAAGGCGCGATTTCCGCCCCTCAAGAAATCGCTTGACGCGCACCATGTCGCGCACGGGCACGCCTTCGGTGATGCAAATAATCAAGGGAATGTCCGCGTCTGCCGCCTCCACCATCGCGTCGGCGGCGAAAGGCGGGGGCACATAGATCACGCTGGCGTCGGCGCCGGTTTGCGCAACGGCCAGGCGCACCGTGTCGTAGATTGGAATGGCTTCGTAGAAAGTTCCGCCCTTGCCCGGCGTAACGCCGGCGACCATTTGGCTGCCGTATTCTTTGCACGCCTTGGTGTGGAACTGGCCTGTGGCTCCGGTGATGCCCTGGGTCAGGACACGGGTGTGCTTGTTAACTAAGATCGACATAGCTCGATTTTGGATTGTCGGAAGATTCGGCCATTGATAAGCGGTCCATAATGTTTTTCCGGCGCGTTTCCCTAATCCAAAAGCGGCCCCGCAGACGGCAAGCGCCCCGCAGACCAAAATCTAAAATTGCCGCACCGCCGCGACGATCTTCTCCGCCGCTTCGGCCATGGTCTGCGCGGAAATGATCGGCAAACCGGAATCCGCTAGAATCTTTTTCCCCTGGTCGACGTTGGTCCCCTGCATGCGCACGACTAGAGGAAGGCTCACGTTTAAATCCCGCGCGGCAGCGACGACACCCTGGGCCAACACATCGCAGCGCATGATGCCGCCGAAAATATTTATAAGAACGCCCCGCACCCGATCGTCAGCCAGAAGAATCTTAAAAGCATTGGCGACTCTTTCTTCGTTGGCGCCGCCGCCGACATCGAGAAAGTTTGCCGGCTCGCCGCCATATTGCTTGATAATATCCATGGTCGCCATGGCCAATCCCGCCCCATTGACCATGCAGGCGATATTGCCGTTAAGGGAAATATAGGAAAGATCGTGGCGGCCCGCCTCCACTTCGCGCGGGTCCTCTTCGTTGAGATCACGCAGGGCCAAAATCTCTTGATGGCGAAACAAAGCATTGGCGTCGAAATTCATCTTGGCATCGAGCGCCATCACCGCGCCTTCCTTAGTCAAGATTAATGGGTTGATCTCGGCAATAGAGCAGTCGCACTCATCGAAGGCGCGGTAGAGCGCCTGCATCATGGCTACCAGCTTGCTGACCTGCTGCGCTGGCAACTCCAAGGCGTAAGCCAGCCGGCGGCACTGAAACGGCTGCAGGCCGATGGCCGGATCGATCAGCTCTTTGAGTATCTTTTCCGGATGCGCCGCGGCCACCTCTTCGATCTCGACGCCGCCCTCGGACGAGCAGATCACCGCTACCCGCGACTTGCCGCGGTCGAGCACCATGCCCAGGTAAAGCTCCCGTTCGATATTGACGCTCTGTTCAACGAGCACCTGGCGCACCTCGCGCCCTTCCGGTCCGGTCTGGCGGGTTACGAGTTTCTTGCCGAGCATCTCCTTGGCCGCGCTTTCAGCCTCCTCCGGGCTCGCCGCGAGCTTCACGCCGCCGGCCTTGCCGCGTCCCCCGGCGTGAATCTGCCCTTTAACGACCGAGCGCCCGCCCAATTCCGCCGCCGCCGCTTTCGCCTCCTGGGGCGTTAACGCCACTTTGCCGTTGGGCACCGGCACGCCGTAGCGTCTAAGCAGATCCTTTGCCTGAAACTCGTGAATGTTCATTGAAAGCAGACGGGGACCGGGATGGAGAATGGAAAAGGAGCCGGTTTTTCTCTCGACTTCTCACATTTTCCATCTCGGTCTTATTCTATGCGACGCCGAGGATCTTATTCATCGCCTGCACGATATCTTTGACGTGGCTCAGCGACTCGTCGAAGGCCTTTTTGTCGTTCGCGCCAAGCTCGATCTCGATGACCCTTTCAACACCTCCGGCGCCAATCTGCACCGGCACACAAAAGTAATAACCCTGGACTCCGTACTCCCCTTCGAGCAGCGCCGCGCACGGATGAATCTCTTTTCTGTCGAAAAGATAAGCCTCGGTCATGCGAATCGCGGCGGACGCCGGTGAAAAATAGGCCGAACCGGTTTTCAACAAGGCCACGACTTCGCCGCCGGCGTTGCGCACTCGGGCTTCGATCTCATCGAGCCGCTTGGCTGAAAGCAATTTTTCTATCGGCACGCCGCCCACCAGGCAGGTGCTGCGCACCGGCACCATATCATCGCCATGGCCGCCCATAACCATGGCCGCCACACTGTTTACCGAAACGTTCAGCTCTTTAGCGACAAACGACCGATAACGCGAAGAATCGAGAATCCCCGACTGGCCGACGACGCGGTTCTTCGGAAAGCCCGTCACCCGTTTCGTCAAAGTCACCATCGCATCCAGCGGATTGGTGACTACGATGACGAAACTGTCAGGGGCATGTTTTTTGATATTTTCCGAAACCGAGCTGATGATTTTCGCGTTGGTGCCCACCAGATCGTCACGGCTCATGCCCGGCTTGCGCGCGATGCCTGCGGTAACGATGCAAACATCGGCGCCTTCGATGTCTTCGTATTTATTGGTTCCGATGACGTTACCGTCAAAACCTTCCACCGGTCCTGCGTGCGAGAGGTCGAGGGCCTTTCCTTGCGGCAAACCTTCGATAACGTCGAACAGCACCACATCACCCAGACCTTTGAGCAGACAAAGGTGCGCCATCGATCCGCCGATGTTACCGGCGCCAATCAAAGCTATTTTGTTTCTCGCCATAACCCCCCCTGTACAAAACCGGTCACCTGGGTCCCACAACTCAAGACGCCAGACCCGGGACCCGAAACCAATCTTTACATGTTTGCGATGATAGCATCGCCGAACCCCGAACAGCTTACGAGCTTGGCGCCCGGCATGAGCCGCTCGAAATCGTAGGTGACGGTTTTATCATTCACGGCGCCCTCGATGCCTTTGATGATCAGATCGGCGGCCTCGGTCCACCCAATGTAGCGCAACATCATCTCGCCCGACAGGATGACCGAGCCGGGATTGACTTTGTCGAGGTCGGCATATTTGGGCGCGGTGCCATGGGTGGCTTCAAAGATCGCGTGGCCGCTGTCGTAGTTGATGTTCGCGCCCGGCGCGATGCCCATGCCGCCCACCTGGGCCGCCAGCGCATCGGAAATATAATCGCCGTTCAGGTTCATGGTCGCGATCACGTCATAGTCTTTGGGGCGGATAAGCACGAACTGCAGCGTCACGTCGGCGATGGAATCCTTGAGCATCAACTTGGATTTCCATTTGCCGTCGCCATGGCTCGGCCAGAGCTTGAGCGCCTCTTCGACTTCTTTCTTAATATCGTTCTGCTGCGCCGGCGACATCATGTCGAAACCGGGGTCCACCGCCTTGGCGTTTGCTTCGACGGTAATATCGGGCTTGGCTTCTTTGTTGCCCAAGATCCACGACTCGCGCTCGGTGACGACATCGTTGCGGAATTCCCGTTTAGCAACGGCGTAAGCCCATTCGGCGAAGGCGCCTTCGGTGTACTTCATGATATTGCCCTTGTGCACGAAGTTGATGTTCTTGCGTTGATTCGCAAGGGACCATTGAATCGCCGCTCGCACCAGTCGCTCCGTACCCTCGACGGAAACCGGCTTCACACCGATGCCCGCGGTATTCGGAAAACGAATCTTCCCATACTCTTTAGGAAAGTTGTCTTTCAGCAGTGCTTTGAATTTTTTATTTTCTTCCGTGCCGTTAGCGAACTCGATCCCTGTATAGATATCTTCGGTATTTTCGCGGAACACCACCATGTCGACGTATTCGGGATGGCGCAGAGGAGATGGCACGCCGTTGAAATAACGCACCGGTCGCTGGCAAACGTACAAGTCGAGCAATTTACGCAGCGCGACGTTTAACGACGTCATGCCGCCGCCGATGGGGGTCGTCAGCGGGCCTTTGATGCCGACGAGAAATTCCGTAAAGGCCGCGACCGTTTCGTCCGGCAACCAGTTTTTGAACAGTTTGAAAGACTTCTCGCCGGCGTAAACCTCCATCCAGTGAATTTTCTTCTTCCCGCCATAAGCTTTCTGAACGGACGCGTCGAAAACCCGCGCCGACGCGCGCCAGATATCGCGCCCCGTGCCGTCGCCTTCGATAAACGGAATGATCGGATTGTCGGGGACCGAAAGCTTGCGATTGGCCCCCAAGGTTATTTTCGCGCCATCGGTTGGAATTTTGACGTCTTTGTATTGTGCCATAGTCTCCTCATGCGCAAAAATAGCCTAAGGGCGCGTTTAGATTTCCGTTTCCCTTAGGCTATTTATTGTAAATTTATGTTTGTCCGGTGAAATTTAGCCGATAACTGCCATCGAGTCAAGGCGCTCAACTATTTGTTTTTCCGCGATCTTTGAGCGTGGCAGAAGTTTCAACGAGAGATAGTGAAGAAGGAGGGCTTCCGCGATAGGTTGGAAAGATATACTTGGCAACAAGGATTAATATTAGAGGCGGCAGAAAGACAACAGATACCATACTCTTTAATAAAGTTTCCTTCTGCGCCTGAAATTGGCGGCGGATCGGTTCGTGTCCCTGAAGCTCAAAGCACTTATCGTCGTCGCTTGGGAATGAATGCCGCTGACACGAAACCCTGCCGGAGAAAAG
>DASWHT010000190.1:0-2580 GCA_036398075.1 Binatia bacterium
GTGCGCGGCGATTTGGACTGGTGCGCAGAAATCGTCGGACGCGTGAAGAAGGCGGGTTACATAGCCCTCTGCCTCACCGTCGATACCGCGCACTACAGCCGGCGCGAACGGCCGCTGCTCAACCGTTGGCAACCGCCCAGCCGAAGAACCGAGACGGGGCGCCATTTCCAGGGCATGTTAACCTGGGAAACTATGGACGCGATCAAAAAACTCGCCGGTTTGCCGTTTATTTTAAAGGGCGTCGCCACGGCGGAAGATGCCAGATTGGCCGTGGAGCATGGCGTCGACGTGATTTATGTTTCCAATCATGGCGGGCGGCAGCTGGATCATGGCCGGGGCACTATCGACACGCTTCCTGAAATTGTCGAAGCCGCCGCAGGCAAAGCGGACATCGTACTCGACGGCGGCATCACGCGCGGAACCGATATCGTGAAAGCTTTGGCTCTTGGAGCCAAAGCTGTGACCATCGGTAAGCTCCAGGGGTGGGGCCTGGGCGCGGGAGGGGCGGCGGGATTGGTGCGCGTGCTCGAATTGCTCGAAGAGGAGATGACGATCGACATGGCGCTATTGGGCGTAGCCAATGTAAGCCAGATCAATCGCAGCCATGTTTGCCCCGCAATACCCGTGGGCTTTTCCCATGAGATGAGCGCGTTTCCGTATATCCTTGGCGGGCAGTTGCGTTAACGTGGGCGGCAGCGATATTTTCAGCAACTACCTTGGGGGTTTTCTCACTGACGCGGAGTGGCGGGGCCGCTATCGGCATCATCGCTTGGGGCGCCGCGGTCGAGCCAGGCTTTGAAATCACGCATAGAATGGGCCAGGCGCCATTCGTCGAGCACCGCTCTAGCCATCGCCGATACGGCGCCTGAGGAATGATTGCTCTCGCTTTTTTGGGAATAGTTGAGCAGCCACCCCTCGAACATCTCCGAGTCGGGGTCGTCTTGAACGACCCGTTCAAGGATCTCGCGCTTGACCGCAAGTCCGATGGCGTCGGGTGTTTGATCGCGCTTGCGTTTTTTTCTGCGCCCTTCGGCGCCCTCGAGCGCGGCGAGCAAGGCTCTGCAAACGTCGGCTGGGCGAACAGATTGCAATGACTCCTTACCTTCACTCATGGCTTCAGACAAAGCGGTCGCGCGATGCGCCGTTTCCAGTCACCGTTACGTTTAGAGCATAGCCCGCGCCTTGAGGGCGTTTGTATCCTTGCTCGGCGGCGGCGACATCCAGCTCAACGCTGGCGAGATCGTCGAGGATAACCTTGGCGGGTGGGCTACCCTGCAGAGTGGTAAAAGTTTTCACATAACCCAGACAGCGCTTGCATGCGTCCAACGCCGATTTCGGACTGCTCTCCGGCACCAACGAGACCTGTTCTTTGTGGTCGGTGTTGCCGCAATAGGGACAAAACAATAGGTGCGCTTGCCACTCCCCGCCGCAGCGGCCGCAGCGGAGGTAGCGGCTCCGTTCGATACCGCGCACCTCGGCAAATGCCGGCCAGGCCCCGCACACTGGACAATATCCTTCCATCCAGCCGACCGCTATGGCGCGCCCCCAACGGCGATTGCACGCTTGGAGGAACGGCACGGGCACCATGGCCGCGACGGCTTGGAACGCCTCGGGATCAACCCCCAAAACTGCCGCGAGATCTTTTATATGATCGCCGTCCTGGTGAAGCGAAGCTCTGAACAGGGTGAAAATCTCCAAATCTTCGCGCACCGCCGCGTCCAGCGTCGCCATCTTGGCAGTCCCGCTCCGGCACGCGACGCCCATCAGCTGCTCCAGTAACAGGCGAAGCGAATTTTTCTCTAACTCGATGTCGGCTCCGGCCAGAAGCGGAACCTTGTCCGGTTGTGTGCCCGCGAGAACCGGAACAAAGGCGTCCCATTTGGGATCGGCCGATTCGCGTAGAATCTCCTGAACGACGGCCAGCCACGGCTCCCATTCCGGATGGCGGCGCTTTAGATTTTGTAGCCCAGTATCGATCTCTGTCATCTGCGGCTAAGCTGATCCGCCTGACTGGCTGAGTCTAAAGGGGGATGTTTGGTAGGAATGATTTTTGGGGTGTTTTCGAATGGTTTGGCCCCTTCATGCATCCGCACGATCTCCGTGCGGTTGCCGACATCGGCCCCCGGGCCGCCGCCGCGCGTGCGCGTTGCCTCCGGACTAGCGCACCCGGCGACGCAAAGCGAAACGGCGATGAAAAGAATCAATGCGCGCACGTTACACTCCTTGGGCCGAAAAGACGATGACCAGGCGCAGAAGAAAGCCGCCGACCAAAACCAGCACCGCAGCCGTGGTGAGATTAAGCTCGCCGAGCCATTGCCGGCGCCAATAAAGCGCCATAGGAGCGAGCATGCCGGCAACGATGACTCCAAAAAAAAGCAGCAGGCCCCAAGCGTTTAGCCATGCGCGAAATACGGGTCCCAGTGAAATCATGACGGCGATGAGCACAATGAGTTCCAAACCAACTACCCACGCATCCATGCGGTGCAGGGCCGCGATACCGGGCATCGTCCATTTATATTTACGCGCCAAAAGGATCATCAACGCCGCCGATATGGACGCGGCGGACACCACGAAAAGCAT
>DASWHT010000191.1:0-4669 GCA_036398075.1 Binatia bacterium
CCCTGCGCAAAAAAACACGCCTGTGAACTGTAACAGTTACATAGTGCCGTTCATTGTTCGAGAGTCTCACCACGAACGGCTTGTGCCTTGACCGTTCACCCTGAGCTTGTCGAAGGGTTCTTCGAACTTATACGTGAATCAACTGTTACAGGCCACTAGTTTATGCCGGCTGTCACGCCGGGGCAGCAGCCCATGTAATGCTAAGGGGCGAGTTTGGCAAAATCGCGTACTAATAATGGTCCAGTGCCGACCGCGACCTTGTGGTTGCTGGACGGCAACTGCGTCGGCGACGACGCGCTCGCCTTTTTCGTCCAACGGCTCAACAGCAGCGAGGCCAATCGCTACGATTCTATTCTACGGCGTGAACGCCAGCGGCAGTTTTTGTTGGGGCGCACACTACTCAGATTCGCAGTTTCAAATCTTACCGGTTTGCCGGTCGATGAACTTGACGTCGTCGAACGGCCCGGAAACGCGCCACTACTTGTACTGCCTGGTTCGCAACATGCGAGTCCCAATTTCAGCCTGTCTCACAGTCGTAACTGGGTGGCCTGTGTGGTTAGTTGCGATGTCACTCTTGGCCTAGATATCGAAGTGAACGAAACTGCTCGTGATATCAATGCTATCAGCGAATTAGTGTTTCATCCGAGCGAACATCTTTGGCTCTTAACACTGTCGCATGCTGAGCGAGTCTCCTCGTTTTACGAGATATGGTGCGCACGAGAGGCTTTGCACAAGCTGCTGTGCAATTTAGGACGCGAGGCGGATTTGTCTGCGTTGGTCGAAAGCAATGTGGCCCAGCAACTTGAACGATTCGGTTGGCACCAAACCATACGGGCGTTTCCCGGCTTGAGCATTGTTGCTGTTAGTGACCGCCGGTTTGCAATCCAAGAAAGAATTTTAGAACGAGTTACTCGCGCAGGTTGGATAGCCGCGTCACAGCATCCGTACTCGAACTAACCCGTATTCTTCATTCGCCCGTCGCGGTATTTCCGACGGCCAAGATTATTAATCAAGGCCCTCGGCAATTTTCCACAAATGGATCGTGTGGTAATGCCGGTAGCCGCCGGCCTTTTGCTCGGGTTCCGGCAACTTAACAGTCTTGTCGGGCTCCCAGCCTTCGATGCCGAAGTCGTGGGCGACGATGCGGGCGCCGGGTTTTAGGTATTTCTTAAAGCTTGGTTTCATCGCTGCATTGAACCAGGGGAGCATGTAGAGGGTCACGACCGTGGCTTTCGAGAGGTCGGCCTTGAGAGCGTCCTCGGAGCGGAATTCCACCAGGTGGCTGACTCCCGCCGCCTTCGCGTCCTTTTTCGCTTTGTCCAGGAGCAAGCTATCCATCTCGATCCCCACAGCGCGGACGCCGTAAATTTTCGCCGCGCGGATAACGATGCGCCCATCGCCGCTGCCCAGGTCGTAGACGACGTCGCCTTTTTTGACCTCGGCGAGTTCCAGCATGCGGTCGACGACTTCGATGGGCGTGGGGACGAAAGGAATCTCCTCCTGGAACTCGGCGGCTACCGAGCTGGTGACGGCAATCAGGAGGCAGTTCGAAATGAGAGTGGCAAGCAAACGTTTCACAGGCGCCATTCATAGCATGGCTGCGGGCGAGCGGAAAACGGTGGCGCGGGCTCGCCGTGAGAAAGGCGGCCGGACGGCCGCACGCGAGTTGTGGTTTCGGGCCAAGGCCGTTATATAAATACGGATAAGGAAACATACACACACAATGGATATGCAGAAGCGTCCCCCGATTTCGCTGCCCTTTTACTATGGTTGGTTCGTCGTAGGTCTGTGTTTTCTGACCACGCTCACGAGCGCCGGCGTGCGTTCGTCGCCGCAAGTCTTGATTCTTCCGCTTCAGGAGGAGTTCGGGTGGAGCCGCGCGCTGATTGCAATGGCCATCAGCATGAATCTCTTGCTCTTCGGCGTGGCCGCGCCGATTAGCGGCTATTTGATCGACCGGTACGGACCGCGAAAAATCATGCTGGCAAGCCTGTCGCTGTTGATCGTCGGTGTCAGCGGCACCATCGCCATGGATCAGTTCTGGCAGTTCTTTCTGGTCTGGGGAGTCATCGTTGGAGTCGGCGCCGGCGGGGTTGGCTCCGTTCTTACCGCCACGGTGGGGAATCGCTGGTTCGTCGCGCGGCGCGGTCTGGCGTTGGGCGTGCTCGGCAGCGCAAGCTCGACGGGCCAGCTTATTTTCCTGCCGTTTTTTATGGTCATGATCGCCTATTCCG
The DNA here is from genome assembly GCA_036398075.1 of Binatia bacterium. Taxonomy (GTDB): domain Bacteria; phylum Desulfobacterota; class Binatia; order UBA9968; family UBA9968; genus DATACQ01. The sequence continues at coordinate 2,235 of DASWHT010000191.1, forward strand.
GCTGGCGCATCGGCTCCATGACGCTCATTGTCATAGCAATCCTATTATTGCCGCTGATTTTCCTTTTTATGCGCGATGATCCGGCGGATGTCGGATTGGAGCCTTACGGCTCCGGGCAGACGGGCGCCGCAAAATCCGGAAGCGCCGCTTCGCTGCGTGGCATGTCCGCGAAAAACGCTACGATCACGGCGCGCGAAGTCGTGGGCAACCCGACCTTCTGGTTGCTCTGCGGCAGCTTCTTCGTCTGTGGCGGTACGGCCAATGGTTTGATCGGCACGCACCTCATCCCGCACGAGATCGAGATTGGCATTCCCCAGGTCGCCGCCGCCTCTCTGGTGGGCATCATGGGCGCGCTCAACATCGTTGGCACGACATTCTCGGGCTGGATGATCGACCGGGTGCAGCCCCATAAGTGGCTGGCCCTCGTTTATGCCTTGCGCGGGGCATCGCTGTTGCTACTGCCGTTCGTCCGTGATTTCTACGGCCTGGTGGTTTTTGCCGTCATTTACGGCTTGGATTGGTTTGCCACGGTTCCGCCGTCGATGGTAATTACGGCGGATACCTTTGGCAGGCAGAATGTCGGCAAGGTTTATGGTTGGATTTTTATGTCGCACCAAATCGGCGCGGCGATCATGGCTTCGGCCGCGGGCGCGATTCGCGACTATGTCGGCGACTACAATTTCGCCTTTCTCTCGGCCGGCGTGATCGCGATGATCGCAGCTGGCCTGGCGCTCCAGATCAAGCCGGCGCCCAAGAAGGAGGCGCCGCCACCTGTAAGCGCGCAGCCGGCGGGGGCTTGATACTAGTGAACTGTATCAGCTACATAGCGTTTGCCGTTCATGGTTCGAGAGCCTCACCACGAACGGCTTGTGCCTTGACCGTTCACCCTGAGCTTGTCGAAGGGTTCTTCGAACTTAGACGCGAACCAAGTGTTACAGTTCACTAGTTTCTGGTTCATGGTTTCTAGTTTTTGGTTCGTCGGAAACAACCTGAAACGAGGAACTAGAAACTAGGAACTATTCTTTACTCTGATTCGGTGAAATTCGACACCCGCCAAGCGCTGTCTTCTTTGCGCGCTGTGACGAGCCATTTGCGGGTGAACGCAGTGCCGTCATCCGAAGTAATCGTTCCCTCATAGAGAAACGACGCCCGTCTGTCGCCCTCTCGTTTTTCCAACAGTTTATAATTGATTCTTGGCTTTTGCGTCGATGCGTCGATCTTGTGGCCGGCGGTCAGGCGGATCTCTTCGTTCACTTTCGCCAGAGCGAGACTCACGGCGTAAAGCTTTGCTTTGGCCAGATCGAAATGCACGAAGCGCTGGTCGACGAACTCTTCGACGACGCCCCGCGCCGTGGTGAGGTCGTTGCCGCAGGCGCCGAGCAGGACGGCGAAAACGACCCAGAAACAGCTGGCGATGGAAAGTCTATTCTTCATCGTGCGCTTCCGACCTGACATGCTCCGTGAGCCAATCGAGGGCTTCGCTGACGGTGCGCCGCATCATTTCCGGATTGGCTAATCGATGATCGGCGCCTTGCAAGATAGACAGCCGCTTCGAACCAGTGAGACAGTCGTGCAACTCGTAGGCTTCCTCCACCGGCACGACATCATCGGCGGCGCCATGCACGATCAGCACGGGGCAAGCGACTTTACGCGCGCACGCGCGGACATCGATGCTTTCCAGGTCCTCAAGCAGCGCGACATTTAACCGTTGACCGTTGTAGAGAATGAAGCCGCGCTCGCGCCAGTCCCGAAGCTGGGCGCGGGTAAGGATTCTATGAGGAAATTTTTCGGGATGAAGCGGCGCGGACACGGTGACGAGCGCGGCGGCGGCGGGCTCGCGCGCCGCGAACATCAGCGCCACCGTGCCACCCATGCTTGAGCCCAGGATCGCCGTTTTGCCGGCGTGGCGGCTCCCCAGGAGGGCGTAAGCGGCCTGTAAGTCTTCGACTTCGCCGCTATAGGTAATGTCCTCGAATTTTCCACTGGATTCCCCCACATAGGAAAAATCGAAGCGCAGCGCGTGGACGCCCCGCCGGGCGAGCTCGCGACTCAAAAAAACCAGCTTTTGACTATTCTTGTCCGACTCCATGCCGTGACAAAGAATAACGGCGCCGCGGGCGGAGTGCTTCTCCGCATGATGCAGCACGCCGCTCAGCGTGTCACCGCGGCAGTTGGTAAAGGAGATTTTTTCTTCGCGCATGAATCCGGACTTTTCCGCTTGGCGATACGCAACGAAATAACATAATCGTGAAGCGGCTGAAAGCAAGGTCTGACTTGGCCAAGGGCAACGTCATAGTCAGTTTTACCCTACTGAATTGGATTCACAACTCACGTTTATCCAAAAATCCCCCCTGCCCCCCCTTTTGAAAAAGGGGGGAAATAGAAAGTCTCCCTATTGAAATCATACATTCGGAACTTCAAGTGATAGTTTCAAA
>DASWHT010000192.1:0-4141 GCA_036398075.1 Binatia bacterium
CAGCTCCTGCAAAGGGGCAGCCTGGTGCGTTACCGGGTGTTCTTCAAGTTGGCCCCGTCGGTAAACGCGGACAATCTCGTCGAAAACATCTCGGCGCGGTTGCGCAGCCTGCGCCTCGACGCCGACACTGTGAGCCGGCGCACGGCCGGCATCGCGGCCTCCATGGAAAATCTCTCGCGTTATCTCCGCCTGGCGGTTTTCATCGCCGTGTTGCTCTCGGGCGTGGGCATCGCCAGCGGGGTGCATGTGTTCGCCAATGGGAAGATCGCCGCGGTGGCGGTGCTACGCTGCATCGGCGCCCAACCCCGCGAAACCGTCATGGTTTACTTGCTAGAAACCTTCATGCTCGCGTTTGCCGGCGCTGTCGCCGGCGCCCTCGCGGGTTCCGCATTGCAGTTGCTATTGCCGCTGGCGCTCAAGGATTTCCTGCCGGTGAACACGGTCATCACCGTAGCCCCCGCCGGCGTTGGCGCCGGGATGGCCGTCGGCCTCGGCACGGCGCTGCTTTTTTCTCTGATGCCGCTGCTGCCGCTGAGAAATATCTCGCCGCTGCTGGCGCTGCGCGCTTCCTATGAGACTCTGCCGCGGCGCCGTGACCCGCTCAGCTGGGTGATGGTTAGCGTCATCGTCGCCGGCGTCATTGGTTTCGCCGTGAGCACCACCGCGAGTTGGACCTTCGGTCTGTGGTTTACCGCGGCGGTGGCGATCGCCTTCGGGCTGCTCGTGGCCGTCGCCAAGGGCCTCACGGCATTGCTGAAAACACTTTTGATCGGATATTTGCCTTTTCCATGGCGCCAGGGCCTCGCCAACCTGCATCGCCCGAACAATCAGACCACCGCCGTCATGCTCGCCGTCGGCCTGGTGACCTTTCTGCTGCTCACCCTCTATAATGTACGCCACCAACTGGTCCGGCAGGTGGCGGAACGGGGCGGCGACGGCGAACCGAATCTGGTGCTTTTCGACGTCCAACGGGAGCAAAGGCAAGAGCTGGCACAGCTGCTGCGCTCGCTAGACATTGACCTCAGCGATCAAGTGCCGGTGGTGACGATGCGTCTCGCCGCCGTCAAGGGCAGGAGGATCGAAGCGCTGCGCGCCGACGGCGCGGCGCGCGTTCCCGATTGGGCGCTGCGCCGGGAGTACCGTTCGACTTACCGGAGCGGTTTGGCCGGCACGGAGAAGCTTGTCAAAGGAACCTGGCACCGGAGCGTCGACGGCGACGCGCAGCCGATCCCCGTTTCCGTTGAAAAAGGCATCGCCGAGTCGTTGCGCGTGGACATCGGGGATTCTCTGGAATTTGAAATCCAGGGCGTGCCGCTGCGGACGCGGGTGGCCAACCTGCGTGAAGTTGACTGGCAGCGCGTGCGGCCCAACTTTTTCGTGGTGTTTCCCGAAGGCGTGTTGGAAACGGCGCCGCAGTTTTTTGTGATGGCGGCGCGCGCCGGCAGCGCTGAGGCCGCGGCCAAGCTTCAGCGCGAAGTCGTCGAGCGTTTCGGCAACATTTCCGTGATCGATTTGACGCTGATTCTGAACACCGTCAACGCCATTCTCGGCCGAATTTCTTATGCCGTTCGATTCGTCGCGCTGTTTACGATTTTGACGGGTTTCGCCGTGCTCGCCGGGGCGATTCTGTTGAGCCGCGCGCAGCGCATCAAAGAAAGTATTCTGCTTAGAATCCTCGGCGCACCGCGCTCGCAAATCGTCACCGGCGTGATTGCCGAGTATATTATTGCCGGGGCAGTCGCTGCCGCGACCGGGACGTTAGTTGCGCTCGCGGCGAGTTGGGGTTTGAGCCTTTATTTTTTTAAGACTGTGGCGGAAGTGTCCGCCGTCTCGTTAACCGTGATTCCGCTGCTGGTGACGTTGGTCACGGTGAGCGCTGGCGCTCTAGGTTGTTGGGGAATGTTTCGGCGCTCGGCGCTCGACGCCCTACGCGCGGAAGCATAGCAGGCTGGTGAAAAAAACTCGTATTCCATAGACTGCCACTGGCAGGCATGTGAGATGATCGCGCTCAATCGCCTCATAGCGACTGGAGTGGTGGAGTGATGGGTCGAGACCCAATACTCGATTCTGCTGAATAACCCTAGGAATGCTTCGACAGGCTCATACTTCGACAAGCTCAGTAGAACGGAGAATCACCAATGATTTCAACCACGCCTCCGTTCGTCCTGAGGCTCTCGAAGGATGAACGGAGGGTTTTTCAGCAGAATCAATACTTCATCACTCCATTTCGTTCGCGCGGCGCTGACCAACAGCAACGTCGATTTCTGATCGAGTAAATAATCCTTTCATGAAATTGTTTTCTCGCGTCGCTGATAGGCTCTCTAATCTCTATTACGGCTGGGTCATGGTGGGCGTCGTCAGCGCGATGCGCATGTTTGGCGGCGGCCTGCACGGCTATGGTTTTACGGTTTTCTTTCTTCCGGTCAGCCAAGACCTGGGTTTGAACCGGGCACAGACCTCGCTGGCGTTTTCACTTGCCCGAGCCGAGGGCGCCATCGAAGCGCCGCTCATCGGTTATCTCGTCGACCGCCTCGGCCCCAGGCCGCTCATGGTCGCCGCCGCTGCGCTGGCCGGCATTGGTTACATTTCTCTCTCCTGGGTGGACGGTTATTTTGGCTTCCTGGCAGTTTACCTGGGCCTCATCTCTCTGGCCTATTCCGCCGGTTTCATTCAGACCCCGATGGTCGTGGCCAACAACTGGTTCATTCGCCGGCGCGCGCGGGCGATGACCGTGGTGGGTGCCGCGGTGACGGTTGGTGGAACGTTGATTACGCCGCTATTGGCGGCCACGGTTACCGGCTGGGGTTGGCGCTGGGGCGCTTTTTGGGTGGGCTGCGTTTTTCTGTTTATTTGCGTGCCGCTCAGCTTGCAAGTAAAGCGTTCGCCTGAAAGCGTGGGGCTTCTTCCCGACGGCGATCCGCCGGCGAATAACTCTTTCAGAGGAACAACTTCCCAGAGCGAGACCGCGTTGCAACATGATGTGACCGCCACCGGCGCGCTAAAAACATTGGCGTTCTGGTCGTTGGCTATCTCGATGCTGGCGCGGGTGGGCACTCAGAGCACGATGATGGTTCATTTTATTCCGATCATGGTGTGGAAGGGGCTGACTCAAGAAAGCGCCGCGTTGCTGCTCAGCGCATTTGCATTGCTCAATCTGTTCTTTCATTTCTTTCTGGGCTGGATCGCCGACCGCGTGAATAAGCCGCGGCTCCTGTCGCTATGGATGCTACTACCCATGAGCGCCATTGCGATTCTACTGTCCGGCGAATCCGTGATGGCTGTGTGGTTGTTCGCGATCCTGTTTTCCACCCTTGATGCCGCCTTCCCGGTGACCTGGGCAACCAGCGGCGATTTTTTCGGACGCAAACACTTTGCGACCATTCGCGGCAACATGACGTTCGTCTATATGTGGGGTAGCGCGCTTGGCCCGGTGATCGCGGGATATCTATACGATCAAACTCAGAGCTATACCGCGGTGCTATGGGGTGTGCTCGCGACGCTTTCGGCCTCGGCTTTTTTGACGGCGCTGTTGATAAAACCCTGGAGCAGCAAAACCGCCGCGCTGGCTAATGAAACCGCTCCCGAGGTATCCGGCCAGATTGCCAATCGTTGAGTTGCGGCGGCGCTGACGGTACGATTGAGCCGGCGCTTCGAACCTGTAAATCACTGCACCATTTATAGCGGATCGAGGACAAAACCATGGCGGACCAAAGATCCCATCGCTTGCCTAGCACCGTAACTCCGGAACGCTATCAAATCCGGCTGACGCCCGATTTGACGACCTGGACTTTTACCGGTGAAGAATGCGTCTCGGTAAAAATTCACGCACCGGCGCGCGAGGTCGTTCTCAATGCCGCCGAGCTGGAATTTCATGCCGTGACGGCGACAGGAGCAAACGGCAAAACCATTGGCGGCACTGTGACGTTGGACAGCGAGAACGAACAAGCGGTATTCACTTTTCCCGAGCCACTGGCGGCCGGAAACTTAAAGCTGGAGATAAAATTTTCCGGCATCTTAAATGACAAGCTGCACGGCTTTTACCGGAGCACCTATAAAGACGCCGGTGGCAACTACAAGCCGCTGGCCTCGACGCAGTTCGAATCCACCGACGCGCGGCGCGCCTTCCCCTGCTGGGACGAGC